>JAYVCN010000232.1:0-6073 GCA_043749875.1 Candidatus Eiseniibacteriota bacterium
GCGACGAGGGATCCGCGCGATGAATCCCGCGCTCATGGTCATCGCGCTGTTCCTCGCGCTCGCGTTGGCGCTCGGGCTCATGGCGCGCCGCGGGCGAACGATGAATCTCGAGCAATGGAGCGTGGGCGGGCGCGGATTCGGCGCCGTATTCGTGTTCCTGCTCATGGCGGGCGAGATCTACACCACGTTCACGTTCCTCGGCGGCAGTGGCTGGGCCTACGGGCGCGGTGCGCCGGCGTTTTACATCCTGTGCTATGGCGCGATCGCCTACGCGATCTCGTACTTCCTGTTGCCCGTGGTGTGGCGCTACGCGACGCTCCACCAGCTGCACTCGCAACCGGACTTCTTCGTGAGCAAGTACAAGAGCCCGGCGCTCGGCGTGCTGGTCTCACTGGTCAGTGTCACCGCGCTGGTGCCCTATCTGGTGCTGCAACTGAAAGGCCTCGGCATCATCATCTCCGAGACGTCCTACGGCAGCCTTTCGGTCGCGGCCGCGGTGTGGATCAGCGTCACGGCGCTAGTGGTCTACGTCGTGATCTCGGGCGTGCACGGCTCGGCGTGGACCGCGGTGGTCAAGGACATCATGATCCTCGCCGTGGCGGTGGGGCTGGGTCTGTATCTGCCGTGGCACTACTACGGCGGCTACAGGCCGATGTTCGAGGCCATCGAGCGCGCGAAACCGGGCTTTCTGGCACTGCCCGCCAAAGGCATGAGCCCGTCGTGGTTCGTCTCGACGGTGCTGCTGAGCGCGCTCGGTTTCTACATGTGGCCGCACGCGTTTGCGTCCGCCTACACGGCGCGCTCGGAGGCGGTGTTCCGGAAGAACGCGGTGGTGATGCCGCTCTATCAGCTCGTGCTGCTGTTCGTGTTCTTCACCGGGTTCGCGGCGATCCTGACCGTGCCGGGGCTGGTGGGCGCTCAGGCCGACCTGTCGCTGCTCCGGATCACGAAGCTCAGCTTCCCGCCCATCCTGGTCGGCGTGATCGGCGCCGCCGGGCTGCTCACAGCCCTCGTGCCCGGCTCGATGATCCTGCTCACCGCCGCCACGATCCTGGCCAAGAACGTCTACCGTCCATTCGCACCCACGACCAGCGAGCGGGCGATCGGCCGCCTCGCGCGCGGACTGGTGCCACTGGTCGCGCTGGTGGCGGTGTTCTTCACGCTGCGCGGAGGTGACGCGATCGTGCCGTTGCTGCTGCTCGGCTACAACCTCGTCACCCAGCTGTTTCCAGCGCTCGTCCTGAGCCTGCCGGCCAAACCGCTCGCGACGCGCGCAGGCAGCATGGCGGGCATCGTCGCCGGTGTGGCCACCATCGCCTGGACCTCGCTCTCGGGCACCACGCTCGCGAAGTTGTTCCCGAGCTGGCCCTCCGTGATCACGGACCTCAACATCGGCATCGTCGCGATGAGCGTGAACATCGTCGTATTACTGGCCGTGAGCGCCGCGACACGAGAACAGACGGCGACCCGGCTGCTGGACGGTCGCCAGCGCGTTGCTTTGCCGGAGAGTACGCCGAAATAGGCGCGACGGGTCGCGACAGCTTGCCGCCCTCATAGCAGCGACGGGTGAGCAGCAGGAACGTCCGCATGCGATCAGCGTCCGGCCGAGCTTGGTACTCCCCCCCCCGTACGCCGCCCGCCGCGCTCGGATACCGATTCCCCGCGGTCTCGCGTATCCTGCCGGCGTGTCCATCGCCCCAGTGCTCACCGGCGCCATCGGCGTCGCGCTCATCCTCATCATCGTCTGGGATGCGTTCGAGACCATCCTTGTGCCGCGGCGCATCGGGCGGCGCATCCGGCTCACGCGCTACTTCTACATGGTCACCTGGCGCGTGTGGCGCGCGGTTGCGCGCCGCGTTCGCAAGCCCGCACGACGCGAGGCCCTGCTGGGATTCTATGGGCCACTGTCGCTCATCCTGCTGCTGAGTTGTTGGGCTGCCGGGCTCATCTTCGCGTTCGCATTGATCGAATTCGTCACGAACGGCCGAACAGCCGCAAGTCCAGTGAACTTCGGCGTGCAGCTCTACATGAGTGGCGAGACGTTCTTCACACTTGGTTTCGGAGACTTCACGCCGACGACCGGTCTGGGACGGATGCTCGCGGTGCTCGAGGCGGGACTCGGTTTCGGCTTCCTGGGAACCGTGATCGGCTACCTGCCCACCATGTACGCCGGGTTCGCACAGCGCGAGATCGAGATCTCGCTCATGGACGCGCGTGCCGGCTCGCCCCCGACGGCCGCGGAGTTCCTCCGCCGCACACCGCCGGCGGGTGACGGGCTGTGCGATGAGCTGCTGGCCGCGTGGGAGCGCTGGTCCGCGCAACTCCTGGAAACTCACATCTCGTATCCGCAGCTGGCCTACTACCGATCGCAGCACAGCAACCAGTCGTGGCTGGGCGCGCTGGCCACGATTCTCGATTCCACCGCGTTGCTGCTCGCGCGACCGGGTGCCACGTCCGCGTCGCAGGCTCAGCTCACATTCGCCATGGCTCGCCATGCGCTGGTCGACATCACGCAGATCTTCGTGCCGCGCTTCGCGCCCGGAGCACGCGAACGATTGACGCCCGAGGACGTCCGCATGCTGCGGACGCGACTCGCAGACACACCGATGAAGCTGCCGACGGCGGGCGAGTTCGAGGCCCGGCTCGCCGAGCTGAGACTGCTGTATGAGCCCTATGCACAGGCGCTCGCGGCGTACCTGCTGTTCGAGCTGCCACCGTGGGCCCATGCGCAGCCCCGGCGCGACAATTGGCAGGGCGGGCCGTGGGACAAGCTGCTTTCCACGCGCCGGGGGCCGGGCCAACAGAGCGACGAACATTTCTGAACCGCGACGGCTGCCCACACCAACCCATCGAGGCACCATGACGAACCCGCCTGCCGACAGCCCCCACGCTGGGGCAAAGTGGAAGCCGCTCGATGCCCGCCAGCGACGCGTGCTCGGCGTGCTGATCGAGAAAGCCAAGACCACGCCCGCCGCCTACCCGATCACGGTCAATGCGATCGTTGCGGGCTGCAACCAGAAGAGCAACCGCGATCCACTCACGGCCTACGATGACATCGACGTCGAGAAGGCGCTCGACGAGCTTCGCACGCTCGGGGTCGTGAGCGAGCTGGATTGGCTCGGGCGCGTCTCCAAGTACAAGCACCACGCCTATGAGTGGCTCGGCGTGAGCAAGGCCGAGATCGCGGTCATGACGGAATTGCTCCTGCGCGGCGCACAGACGCTGGGTGATTTGCGCGTCCGCGCCGCGCGCATGGAGCCAATTGCTGACGTCGCGGCGCTCAAGACGATCGTCGATGGCCTGCTCGAGCGCGACCTGATGATCGAACTCACGCCTGCTGGCCGCGGTCAGATCGTCAGTCACAATCTGTACACGGCGCAGGAGCTGGCGGAGCTCAAGGTGCACGCCGAGGTCCGATCACCCCGGGCGGCTGCATTCGACAGCGACGAGTCCGCCGCGCAGCCCGCCCCGGGCCTCGAGGAACTTCGCGCCGAGGTCGCGCGCCTGCGTGAGCGAGTCAGCGACCTCGAAGCCAAGCTCGCGGGCAACGACAGACACGACTGAACGCTCACCCCCACGCCGGCCTGCAGCGAATCAGGCAGGCGGGAGATGAGCGATCCGAGGCCCCACGGGCGGGTCAGCGCCCCGAGGGGATCCAAGGCGTTACGGACGGACGATGGCGTTGCCGGCAAGCGTGACCGTGCCGATGCGCGCCAGCGCCCTGCCGTTGAGCGTCGCACCGGTGTTCAGGCTGATCGACTGGTCCGCCATGATGGTGCCCTTGAACGCCGACGTCGTGCCGAGCGTCGCCGAGCTACCCACCTGCCAGAACACGTTCGCAGCCCTGGCGCCACCGCTCAGGATCACGGCTCGGCCGGACGTCGTGGTGAGCGTCGAGGCCATCTGGAAGATGAAAACGGCACTCCCGTTGCCCCGGGCATCGAGCGTCAGATCACCCGATGAGATCTCCAGCGAGGACGTGGACTTGTACAGACCGGGCGCCAGCGTCCGCCCGCCGAGATTCCCGGACACGCTGATCGGTGCCAGGCTGCGTCCCTTGAGATTATTATACGCGGTGGTCAGGTCGAGCTTGGCCAGCGCTGCCGTTGGATCGTCAACGTGTTTCACACCGTTCACGATGCCCGGCGGGAAGCCGACCACCGCACTGCCCGGGCTCAGGCCCAGGTCACCGGTGATGACGGTGAGACCTGTGTTCGTGACGGTCGAACCCGCCAGGATCGCGAACCCGGCCACCGCACCGAGGGCCGGCGCCTGACTCCTGGTCATCCGCTCCCGATCGAAGCCCGACCCGCCGCCACCCGAGATGGGATTGCCGATCGAGGTGGTCGTCCCCGCAGGCGAGAGGGTGTCGAGTGACACGCCGTTCGTGCTCTTGTTGGAGGTGCCACATCCGACCGCCATAATCAAGAGAGCCGTCACCGGTAGCAGAGCGAAACTGTGTGTTCGGTTTTGCATTGGAACAGCCTCCTGAAACTGAATAGGGGTGGTTCGCGTGCGTGCTGCCCCGCAATCGTCGATTGCATGTGTGTTGCTGAATGAAGTGGCGCCTGACGCCAGGGGTGGCCCGAAGAGTTGCCGTGGGCCCAGCCGGGGCTGACGAAGGGGTGCTGTGTGGTTTTTACGACCCAGTGGGCAGAGCCTCATGCTGCCCACGCGCGGCGGGGGGATGTACAACTGTCCCCATCTGCTCCGCGACAAGGGAGAGCAACGCAGGAACGGTGCCGTGCGTCGCAGAACACCTGCGAAACTCCACAGATGCTTGCGGGGGCGTCCGCTAGCTCGGGCTCCAGTCGCCAGGAGTGGTGGTGGATCGAGCGTCGGGCGCTCCCCGAGCAGTGAGATGTTCAAACTCACGCCGAGTTCTTCAATCTGGAGTGCCCCGGTTGGTTCGAGCGGGCGCTCGACCTTCGCGGCGATCGGGGCCGGTTCGTGGCGCCTGCCTCCGTGTCCCCCCACCGCCGCGCCTGATACTGTCCTCGCATGCCGGTCTCCAGAGATCAGACTGCCGCGATCGCGCGCCGCTTGGGCTGGCTGGGAACGCCCGAGGGACTCCTCAACGGCATCGCCGCCATGTTCCTGGCGTGCGGCCAGAACGTGGCGTCCGGGGGCTAGCCTTGGCCCGCTGCCGACGGGAACTTCGTGACTGAACCCACCCTGCGACAAGCCGGGCTGCTCGCGCGGTTCTGGGTCTACCAGCGCGAGCGGTTTCCGCTGGCGGGGTTCGCGCCGCTCATCACCGCGTTCACGTTCTCCTCTGCGGCGTATTCACGGCTGTCTCGCGGGGCCTCGGGATTCATACCCTTGACGCGGCTCGGCGTCGGGGTGTTCACGGCACTGGTGTTCTTCTTCAGTCTCAGGGTGCTGGACGAACACAAGGACGCCGACGTCGACCGCCGCTACCGGCCGGAGCTGCCGGTGCCGCGCGGGCTCATCACATTGAAAGAGCTGCGCACGATCGGCGGCGTGGCACTCGCCGCTGTGGTGGCGCTCAATGCCGCGATGCTGCCGGCGCTGCTGGTGCCGATGGCCGCGGTCGCCGTGTGGGCGACGCTGATGACCCGGGAGTTCTTCGTACGCGACTGGCTGCGCGCGCACCCCACGGCCTACCTGCTCAGCCACATGGCGATCATGCCGCTCATCGATACCTACACGACGGGGCTCGATTGGCTGGCCGTAGGGCGACGGCCACCGTCCGGGCTTGGGTACTTCCTCGTCGTCACGTTCCTGAATGGGATGCTCGTCGAGATCGGGCGCAAGGTGCGCTCGCCGGGAACGGAGCGTGCGGGCGTCGATACGTATACGCGCGCCTGGGGCCTGCGCACGGCACCCGTGGTGTGGTTGCTGCTCATGGCCGCCGCTGCGGCCGTGGCGGTGTTCGCGCTCCGGCACGTCGGTAGCGGGGCGATCGAGATCGGGACCATCGCGCTCGCGGCCGCATGGGGCGTCGCTGCCGCGATTCAGTTCATGCGCCGGCCCGAGCTGGCCTCGCAGCTCGCGCTCGAACGCGCCAGCCAGCAGTGGATGTTCGCCACCTACCTGGCGCTCGGGACGC
>JAYVCN010000233.1:0-3425 GCA_043749875.1 Candidatus Eiseniibacteriota bacterium
GTGCGAAGTGCTGGGTGCGCGCACCGCCGCGGTGCTGGTGCCGCGTGCGAGCCAGCGCGACGAGCAACGGATGCGGGCCGTGCGCCTGGCCGAGCGTGGTCTGGTGGACATGGTCGACAGCACCGATCTGACGCCCGAGACGCTCGCGGCCGCCGCGATCCGCGCGCTGGCGCGCGGGCGCCGCACCACCGATTGCGAACTGGCGCTCGACGGTTACACGCGCGTCATTCGCGAAGTGGCCCGCGTGCTGCCGGCGAAGCCACTGCCACCCACCCTGCTGCGCCAGGTGAGCGCGTGAACACGCCGCGTGTCGCGTACGTGCTGCGGGCCTTCCCGCGGCTGTCCGAGACGTTCATCCTGCACGAGCTACTGGCGTTGCGCGCGCGCGGCATCCCGGTGCGCGTGTTCGCGCTCGAGCAGGTCGCCGCGCCGCTCATGCATGCCGAGGCCGAGCGCCTGTTGCCCGAGGTGACGTTCGTCGCCGCGCGCGAGCCCGCCGCCTGGCGCGGTCCCGCGGTCGTGCCGGCGAAGCAGCGCCGCTTCGCCGCCGTCGGCCGCCGCATCGGCAAGGAACTGCGGGCCTGGGGCGCGACGCACGTGCATGCGCACTTCGCCGGGCCGGCCGCCACCGCGGCCGCGTTCGCCGCCGAGGAGGCCGGCATCACGTTCAGCTTCACCGCGCACGCCAAGGACATTTTTCTTGAATCACTCGACTGGCGCTGGCTGGCGTGGTTGGGGGCGCAGGCGCATTGCGTGGTCACCGTGTGCGACTACAACCGCCGCTACCTGCGCCGCCGCATGCCCGCTGCGCGCATCATCCGCCTGTACAACGGCGTCGACCTCCAGCGTTGGGCAGCACGTCCGGCACGTCCGGCGCGCAACGCGGTCGCACGCAAGCCCGGCCCCGTGGTCACGGTCGGCCGCTTCGTTCGCAAGAAGGGCTTCGACGTGTTGATCGAGGCGCTCGCGATCCTGCGCGACCGCGGCACCCCGCTCAAGACCGTGATGATCGGCGACGGGGCAGAGCACGCGGCGGTCCAGGCTCGTGCAAAAGCACTGAAGCTCGGCCGCTGGGTCCGTTTTCCCGGCGCGCTCACCCACGTTCAGGTTCTGCGCCACATGCGTCGCGCGTCGCTGGTGGCGCTGCCGTGCATCGTGGATACGGACGGCAATCAGGATGCGCTGCCCACCGTGCTGCTCGAGGCCGCCGCGTGCGGCGTCCCCGCCGTGGCGACGCGCATCGCCGGCGTGCCCGAGATCGTGCGCGACGGCGTGACTGGTCGCGTCGTCGCTCCCGGCGATGCCGAAGCGTTCGCCGATGCACTCGCTTTCATGATGTCTTCTGCCCGCCGCCGCGCGCGCATGGGCGCCGCCGCCCGCCGCCGCTCGGAATCCCTTTTCGATCAACGCCGCGCCTCACTCTCGCTTGCTCGTCTGTTCGGCGAGTCCAGCCGCCTTTCGCCGCCTGCCTCACGACCCCAGGAGTCCCCTCGTGCGCATCGCACTGCTGTGCTCTGATCTCGGTATACCGCTCGGCGGCGTGAAGGGTGCGTCCGTGCACTTGCGCGCGGTTGCGAGTGCGCTGCTGCGCATGGGCCACCAGGTGTCCGCCATCGTCGCCACGGCCGGGCCGGACGAGGGCTTCGCGCCGCTCACCGAACGCGGGCTCGAGCTGCGCGTGCTGCGCCAGCCGCGCACGGTACGCGAGGTCGACTGGCAGTTGTCGCAGGTGCAGCCGGATTTCGTGCTCGAACGCCTGTCGCTGCTCTCGCCCGAGGGCGCGGTCGCCGCGGCCGAAGCCGGCGTGCCGCACATGTACGAGGTGAACGCGCCGCTCGACGTTGAAGCCGCGCGCCACCGCAACTTCGATCGCATCGAGGACGCGCGCGTCATGTTCGCGCGTGGCTTCGTCGCGAGCCGCGGCGCCATCGCCGTGTCCGAGGAAGTGGCGGAGTGGGTGCGTGGCCTGGCCCCGGCGGGTTTCCCGGTCCGTGTCGAATCGAACGGCGCCGGGCCCGAGTTCCTCGCCTCACCCGACCCCAAGCTGATCGTGAAGATCGAGGAACGCCTGCGCTTGACCGGCGGCGAGTTCCGCGTCGGGTTCGTGGGCACGTTCCGCCCGTGGCACGATATCGACACGCTCTTGAACGCAGCGAGCGAGTTGGCGAAGAACGTTCCGACCCGCGTGCTCATGGTGGGCGATGGCCCGCAGCGCAACCACGTGCTGCGCACCGCATGGTCGGGTCGCGCCGCGGTCACACTCGCCGGCGCCGTGCCGCACCACGAGGTGCCCGCGCATCTGGCATTGTGTGACGCCGTGGCGGTGCCGTACGCCAGCGAGGACGCATATTTCTCGCCGCTCAAGCTGGTGGAGGCGATGGCCGCTTCGCGTCCGGTCGTGGCGACTGCCACGGGGCCGGTCAAACGCGTCGTCACCGACGGGCGCGATGGCCTGCTGGTGGCACCCGGTGACCAGGCCGCGTTCACCGCGGCGCTCGAACGTCTCGCGTTCGAGCCCGCGCTGCGCGGCCGGCTCGGCGCGGAGGCCCGCCGTACCGTCGAGCGCGAGTACACGTGGGACGCCGTGATCGGGAGGGTGCTCAAGTTCGCGGCCAGCTTGCCGGCTCGCGCGGAGGGGTCGTGGCGGGCCTGATCGGCAAATTGCGCGATACGCTGCCGCGGCTGTCGAAGGTCTTCAGCGCGTTCCTGCCCCGCATCCGACCGCACCGGCTCGAGCTGGCGGGCGGGCTCGTGCTGGGCATGATCGTGGCCGCCACGGAAGTCATGAAGCCGTGGCCGCTGCAGGTGGTGTTCGATCTCGTGCTGGCCGCGTACAACCCGGCGAAGGCCGGCAAGCACCACCACATGCACGGGCCTTCCGCGTTGGTGCAGCCGTGGCTCGTGGGACACTCACCGGCGAGTATCCTGGCCGCCGCGACCGCGGCCATCCTGGCCATCTCCGTGCTCGGCGGGCTGGCGGAATACGGCGAGACGATCGTGTTGTCGAACGTCGGCCAGAAGATCGTCGCCAAGCTGCGCCGCGACCTGTTCCGCCAGCTCATGCGGCTGCCGACGCTGTTCCACACCAGCCGCCAGCAGGGGGACCTGCTCATGCGCCTGACCGGCGACATCGTGCTGCTGCGCGAATTGCTCGTGGGCAACATCCTCGACAGCGTCGGTGCGCTGCTCGTCATCCTCGGCACGCTCGCGGCCATGCTGTGGATGGACTGGCGGCTCACACTTCTGTCACTGGCGATCGTGCCGATGGTGGCGTTTGCGGGTGCGTACTTCAGCAAGCAGATTCGCGCGCTGGTGCAGCAGAATCGCAGGAAGGAAGGCCAGCTGGCCTCGAGCGCCGGCGAGGCGCTGGGCGCGATTCATGTGCTGCAAGCGTTCGGGGCCGCGGACCGGGCCTCGGCGAAGTA
>JAYVCN010000234.1:0-6530 GCA_043749875.1 Candidatus Eiseniibacteriota bacterium
GATCAAGCCCGGCACCACGAAGCGCCCGCGGGCGTCGAGGGTGTCGATGCCCGCGGGCACCGGGACCTGGCTGCGCGGTCCTGCCGCTTCGATCTTCCCGTCGCGCACCACGATCACCGCGTCGAGGACGGGTGGCCGGCCCGTGCCATCGAGCAGCGTGCCGCCCACCACCGCGCGCGGCGGCGCCGGCACGCCGGGCACGCTCGCGAACGCGGTGGTCAGCGCGATCTTCCAGCCCCCGGGCGTGTCCATGAATAGCCGCTCCGAGATGCCGGATTGTTCGTCGGCACCGTAGCGCACGCGGTAGCGATATGTGCCATACACGAGCCCGGGACGCACCGGCGTCAGGCGCAGGTCGAGCCCCTCGAAAGCGTCCGGCCAGCCGCTGCCCGCGGACTTGGCCAACGGCTCGTAGCCGAGCGCGAACCCCTGCGCTCCGGTCACCACCAACGACGCCGATTCGAGATAGCACGCCAGGTAGCCGGCGCGATCGCGGTGGCGGATGGCGTCCAGGTTGGCCGCGAACACCCGCCGCGCCGCCGCGAGATCCCGGGCGTCGTCGATCGCCGCGGGTGCGGCATGCGTCACGGTCGCCGCGAGCGTCGCCAGCGCCGGGACCAGCAACCCGCGCAGACGCGCGCGCCAGCGGTGGAATTCGCTCACGCTCGGCCCTCCTTGTTCGCGCGTCGCCACCTCAGTCGCGGCGCAACAACACCAGCGTCACGTCGTCGGCCCGGTGCTCGCCCGCCGCGAACTCGTCGATACGCGCGATGACCTTGTCGGCAGCCCGGCCCAAGTCGGCCTCGGGCGCGGCTTCGCGCACCGCGTCCGCCACGCGCTCGAAATCGAAGAACTCCTCCCCGTGCTGCGCCTCGGGGATGCCGTCGGTGAACAGCGCCAGCAACTCGCCCTGCTCCAACACGGTCTCGCCCTCCGTCCACGCGAACTCAGGCAGCATGCCCAGCGGGATGCCGGTGGCCGGCAGGGTGCGCACGTTTCCAGCACGTACGATGTGCGGCTCGGGATGCCCGGCGTTCACGTAGCGGAACTTTCCGTTCGCCGGGTCGAGCCAGCCCACGAACGCGGTCACGAAGCTGCGCGAGTCCGTGCTGCGATGCATGATCGCATTGAGACGGCGGACCAGGTGCAGCGGGCTCGTGCAGTCGTCGTAAAGCACGCGCGCGGACGACAACGTGCTGGACATCATCAGCGCGGCGCCCATGCCCTTGCCCGAGACGTCGCCCACCAGCACGACCAGCTGGCCGTCCTCGCGCAGGTGGAAGTCGTACAGGTCACCGCCCACCTCGTGGCAGGTCTCGATGCGCGCGTGGCAGCTCAAGCCCGTGACGGCAGGCGGATCGGGCAGCAGGTTCTGCTGGATGCGCGTGGCGGTGGAGAGCTCCTGAGCCAGCCGCAGCCGCATCTGTTCCGCCACCAGCAAGCGCGCGTTGGTGATCTTCACCGCCGCCATGTTGCCGAGCAGCGTCAGCAGTTCGAGTTCAGGCTGCCCGTACGTGACCCCGGGGTTGGTGCTGTCCACGTACAGGATGCCGAGCACCGTCTCGTTGTCGAACAGTGGCACCGCCATGGCGGAGTGGATCGCCTGCGCGATGATGCTCTGCTGCGCGTTGAAGCGCGGGTCGCTCGCGGCATCACTCGTGATCACCGCGGTGTTCTCGGCGAGCACCATGCGGGTGATGGTCTGCGACAGCGCCAGCGGTTCGTTGGCGCGCCCCCCGCGGGTGCGCGCGGCCATCTGTTGCAGTTCGCCGGACTCCGGGTCGCGCAGCAGGATCACCAGTCTCCGGGCGGGTACGGCCTTGTCGACGAACTCCAGCAGCGATTCGCACGTCTCGGCGAGCGGCCGCGGCAGCACGAGCAACTGTCCGGCCTGGGCGAGCAGGTGCAGGAGCCGGTCGCTGCTCACGCCGGTCGAGCTCGGCCGCTGCAGCACGTCGGCCACCTTGATCGTCAGCGAGGAGCCGATGTACTCGGACGTGCTGAACCGCGTGCGGCCGCTGTCGGCGGCGGCGGAGACGGAAAGTAGGACGTGCCCGATCTCCAGCCGGTCGCCGGCGGCCACCACGAGCGCCGTCGTGGCCTCGCGTCCGTTCACGCGCGTGCCGTTCCGGCTGCCCAGATCACGAACGAACCAGCGCTCGCCCTCGATCGTCAGCTCCGCGTGCTCCTTCGACACGGTGCCGTCCAGCAGCTGCACGGCGTTGCCCGAGGCGCGGCCGATGCGAACGGGCGCCGTCTCGAGCGGCCATTGACGCTGCTCGCCGTTCAGGCTGGTGGAGAGTAGGAGGGCCATGGAACGCGCAGCGTAAGCGCGCGGGGCGGCCCCGCGCCAGCAGCGGGGCCGCCGCCCGCCCAGCCCCCAGCGCGGAACATCCGCGGCCAGACGCGTTCCTCCACCGGGCCCCACCGCCCGCGTTCCAACCTCTGGCCGGCGCCGCATGTCTCAAATCTCTGTACGCCGGCAGCGCCTCGCCGTCGGCACAGCATGCAGGAGGAGGTTTTGTCCACATCCGGATTCTCGCCCGTCGTGCACCGCGCGCTGGTTGCGGTCGCCGTGTTCACATTCGCTGCGTGGGTGCTGATCGCAGCCGCACTGGTGCTGTGGACCCCGGGCCGCAGCCTGGCCGCCAGTGCCGTATCCCGCATGGCACAGGCCGCCACCGCCATGCCCGCCGCGGCACCGCTCGCGGCCGCTGCGATGTCGGATCTCGTCGTCCCGTGCGGCACCAGCACCTCGTACAGCTACGACACCGACCCCGGCAAGCAGGACTTCTCGTGGTGTCTGATCGAAGGCGACGGCACTGTCTGGATCGATGATGGCGGCTCGAACCGGCGCAATCTCGGCGGGCGCTCCGGCACGCCGCAGTTCTGGTTCCGCGAGCACGGCGACGAGTTCGTGGTGCGCGATCCGGCGCTCGTGAAACAGGTCCGCGAGGCGACCCGCCCGCTGCGCAAGGTGAGCGAGCAGATGGGTGCGCTGGGCGGAGAGATGGGTCGCCACGGTGCGCGCATGGGGCGGATCGGGGGCCGCATGGGCGCAATGGGCGCGCGCATGGCGCTGATCGAGATGCGGCTGGCACAGCGCGCGGCTTCGCGCGAGCAGCGCGCCGACATGGACGCGAGCTTGCGCGATCTGCGCTCCGAGATGGCAGAGCTGCACGCGCAACTGGAACGCGAGCAGTCCGCCCATAGGAACGAACAGCAGGCGCTGTCGCACCGGATGTCGGAACTGTCGGCACGTCATCACGAGGTGCTGGTCGAGGTTCGCGATCAAGTCCGCGCCCTCGCCGAGCGTGCGCGGCGCGAGGGAAAGGCGGAGCGACCGCACGCGAACGCGTGAGGCGCACTGGGGAGCGCGCCTGAACCGGCGCTCCGCCTGGACGAACTGCGGCGGGCACAGGCGCGAGCCTGCGCTCGCCGTCTCCGTTTGCGGCACATTCGCCCACGCTTCGTGCAGAACGCATGCCATCGGAGCGCTCGCGAGCAGCGTCATGCTGCTCAAGTATTGCCCCACTGAACATCGCCACAACGGTGCTTGGGGCGGCTCGCGCCACCTGCCATGCTGGTGTCCTCTCCGGAGGCACGCATGCTCACCCCGCAGGACACGCGGCGACCGTGGAACGTGGTCCAGTTCCCCACGGCCGCGATCCGTCATCGCCCAGCACCCCCAGCATCCCCGGAGGGCCCGCGGCGCAGGCCATGGCAGACCATCGCCTGGATCGCGCTCGCGACCTTGTGCGCACTCGCGCTCGGCGTGTTCGCCACCGCGTGGTGGACGGTGCATCGAGTGTCGGCGCGCATCGTACGCATGCCGGACGCGTTCACCATGCCCGAGGCGTCGCGCCCGCCGCGCCCGGTGAACGGCGCGCAGAGCGTCAACGTGCTGATCGCTGGACTCGACGGCGAGGGCCGCACCGCGTTTGTCCACGGTGCGCGCAGCGATGCGATCATGGTGCTGCACCTGGACGCGAACCGGCGCAAGGCCTGGGTCGTGTCGATCCCGCGCGACGCGTGGGTGCCGATCCCGGGGCACCGGGACAACAAGGTGAACGCCGCGTATTCGCTGGGCGGCCCGGCACTGTTCGTGCAGACCATCGAGAGCCTGACCGGATTGCGCATGGACCACCTGGTCGTCCTCGACTGGACCGGGCTGCGGCGGCTCACCGATGCCGTGGGCGGCGTCCCCGTGAGCGTCCTGCCGCCCGCCATCGCAGGTGCTGATTCGCTGCACGGCGAGGTCGAAATGACATTCTCCGGCGACGTTGCGCTGCCCTACCTGAGCGAGCGCAAGCACCTGCCGGCCGGCGACTTCGATCGCGTCAAGCGCCAGCAGAACTTCCTGCGCGCATTCGTGCGCCAGGCCCTCGAGCGTCACACGCTCGCCGATCCTGCGGCGCTGCACGCGCTCGCCACCGCCGTGGGCGACGCCGTGCGCGTGGACAGCCGCCTGACGACGGGCGAGATGCTGGCGTTGGCCGCATCCCTGCGGAAGCTGCGCTCGGAAGACATCACGTTCCTCACCGCGCCGAGCAGCGGCACCGGCATGCACGGCGAGGCCAGCGTGGTGTTCTACGACCACCCGAACGCCGCCGTGCTGTGGCAGGCCATGGCCAATGACCGCGTCGCGGAATTCGTGGCGCGGCACCCGCGGCTCGTGACCGCCGAACACGTTCTCTGAACGCGAGCGGGCCGCCCGAACTCCGCGCGGGCGCGAACGTCCCCGCCTGGCCGGGATTCGCCGCCGATCGCGCGCGGCTTGGAGCCAGGCGTGTGGCTCTCCTATGCTGCGCACATGGACCGCGACCTGTGGACCCGTGTCGATGACTATCTGAGCCGCACGCTCGTGCCGGACGATGTCAGGTTCACCGAGGCGCTCGCCGCCAGCGACGCCGCCGGGCTGCCCGCGATCCAGGTGTCGCCGAACCAGGGCCGATTCCTGGAGATCCTTGCCCGCTCGCTCGGCACGCGCGCCATCCTCGAGCTGGGCACACTCGGAGGCTACAGCACGTTGTGGCTCGCGCGCGGGCTGGTCCCCGGCGGCAAGCTCATCACGCTCGAGGCCGAGCCACGCCACGCCGCCGTGGCGCAGGCCACGTTCGCGCGGGCCGGAGTTTCGGACATCATTTCGATCCGCGTCGGACCGGCCATCGCCACCCTGCCGAAGCTCGTGGCCGAGGGCGCCGGACCGTTCGACCTGATCTTCATCGATGCCGACAAGCCGAGCCTGCCCGACTACTTCCAGTGGTCGCTGCGACTGGCTCGCCCCGGCACGGTGATCGTGGTGGATAACGTCGTGCGCGACGGCGAGGTGGCATCCGCCGCGAGCGCCGATCCGAGCGTGCAGGGCGTGCGCCGCATGAACACGCTCATCGCCGCGGAGCCACGCGTGATCGCCACGGCGATCCAGACGGTGGGCAGCAAGGGCTACGACGGGTTCGCGTTCGTGCTCGTCGAGCGCTGAGGGCTGCGGGCTGCGGGCTGCGGGTCGGGCGCGGCGCCGTCACGCTTCGGTCGCCAGCCACCCCGCCAGCCGCTCGTAGGCCACGCCGAGGTTCGCGATGGGGCAGTACTCGTCGGCGCGATGACATAGTTCGGTGAGGCCCGGCCCGTAGTTGAACGCCGGGATCCCGCGCTTGGTGAACCGGGCGACATCGGTCCAACCCTGCTTGCCCGCGACGTGCGCGCCGAAGCGCTGGATGAAGCGCTGCACCTCGTCGTCGTCCAGGCACACGCGCCCGGGCGGTGAACTGCTGCGCACCTTGCACGCGAACGCCTCTGGCACCAGCGCCTGCACGCGCGCCACCGCCTCCTCGAGTGTCCGGTCCGGCGGGAAGCGGTGGTTCAGGTTCACGATCATCTCGCCCGGCAGCACATTGCGCGCGCTGCCGGCGCGCAGTCGCGTCACCTCGAGCGTCTCGCGGAACTCGAGGCCCTGCACGGTCACCGTCGCGACCGGCGTGTGGCCGATCGCCGCCAGCCAGTCGGCTCCCACGGTGACCGCATTGCGTCCGGTCCATGGCCGCGCCGCGTGCGCACTCACGCCCGGCACGCGCACCTCCAGATTGACGCTGCCGTTGCAGCCCATCTCCACATTGAGATCGGTGGGTTCAAGCACCACCGCCAGGCGCGCGTCCCGGAGCCAGCGGAATTTGTTGAGGACACGCTTGAGTCCGTTCTTCGCCGCCGGCCCCTCCTCCCCCTCGTAGAACACGCACGCGACATCGAACCGCGCGCGCGTGAAATCGACCCCGTCGATGAGCCCGAGCATGACCGCGATGCCGGCCTTCATGTCGGTGGAGCCCAGTCCGACGATGTTGCCCTGCCCCGCTAGGCTTCCGTCGCCGTTCTCGCGACGGGCCACCTCGTTGCCCTGCGGTCGCACCGTGTCGATGTGCCCGGCCAGCACCACCAGCGGGCGCTCCTGCTGCGGGCCGCGCCAGACCAGAGAACGCCGCGTGCGCAGCACCTCGCCGTTTCCGCCGGCGGCGAGACGTGCTTCGACGAAGTCG
>JAYVCN010000235.1:0-6140 GCA_043749875.1 Candidatus Eiseniibacteriota bacterium
GCTCATGACCGACCAGGTGAGCACCGCGGGCTCGACTTGATGCCGCGTCGACGCAGGCGGTACCCACGTCACGAGGGTCTCCGATCCACGGCACGCCGACCATCGCCCAGCAACTCGGCGACCGCCCCGGTGGCCTGCGCGAGCAGCTCCTCGTCCACGATCAGGTAGCGTCGGAAGATCGAGTCGGTCTTGTGTCCGGTGATCTTCATGGCGATGGCCTGCTGGACGCCTGCCCGGATCAGGTTCCGGACAGCGGTGCGTCGGAAATCGTGAAGCAGTTTGCCCTCGCGTCCCGCCGCGCGACAGGCGCTCTGCCAGGAGCGGCGCAGTTTCTTGATCGGCTGGCCGCGCCAATGGAACACGCTCGGGCACAAGCTCTGATGCTCTTGCTCCCAGCGCAGGACGGCCGCGCGCTGCTCGCGCAGCACCTGCTCGAGCCGTGCGTGATACTTGAACGGGAAGATGCGGGGCTCGCGATTCTTGGAGTCCCTCAGCCAGACGGTCTGACGTTTCCAATCGACGTCGGACCACTGCAGACAGAACGCCTCGATCGCCAGCCCGTGAGGTAGAGGAACTCGGCGAGATTCCGGGCGTGCGCCGGAACGTGGACGAGGATCGCCTGGAGATCGTCCTCCTCGAAGAATCCCTGGCGGGCGTTGTCGACCCGAGGCAGGTCGACCAGAGGCACCCGCGGCAATCTCGGCGAGGCAAGGCGGAGCATGCGCTTGAGGATCGCCAGCTCGCGCCGGAGCGTGGCCGGCGTCATACCGTCCGTCTCCATGCGTTTGCGTGAGTACGCGGCGATGCGCTCCTCGGTGATCTCCTCACCGAGCAGGTCGCCAAAGGACTCTGCGAGCCGGCGAACGTGGCGGCTCGGATCGGTCCGATTGCGCTTGAATCGATAGTTGGCGAGCAGCAGCTGATGCATCTCTGCGAAGGTCACCCGCTCGGGATGGCAGACGAATCGACCTGACCTCACCTCCGCGAGCCGCTTCCGAAGGTAAGCGAGCGCCGACTCTCGATCGTCCGTCGCCGTCGACTCACGGTATCGCTTGCCGTCCACCCAGAACTTGATCGACCAGTACGGACTGCTGGCTCTGCGGTAGATGGATCCCTGGCTGAGATTGGCCATGCGCGCACCAGCGGGGGCGGGTGGACGGGGGCGGCGACCGAACGGCGGACACTGCGGAGGGACACGCCGTTCGACACTGTGGGTGAGGTTACTCCGCTATGTCCGCACGGTTGTCAGGCCAACTCAAGGTCTTCTCCGGCGGCTTTTCATGCACCCACCGCTCGCGTATCGTCGTCGGCCATGTCCCAACCCAGCCTCATGATCTCCGTCGCCGGCGTGCGTGGCATCGTCGGCGAGAATCTCGATCCCGCCATCGTGGCGCGCTTCTCCGCGGCATTCGCGCGCGCTCTGCCGGGCGCCGGGCCGGTGGTGATCGGCCGCGACGCGCGCGTGACCGGGCCCATGGTGCGACTCGCCGCCTGCGCCGGGCTGAATGCGGCCGGCCGCGACGTCATCGACATCGGGCTCGCCACCACACCCACCACGCAGATGGCGGTCGAACACCTGCGCGCTGCGGGCGGCGTGATCTTGACCGCCAGCCACAACCCGGCGCCGTGGAACGCGCTCAAATTCCTGTCCGGGGCCGGCGAGTTTCTTGGAGCAGCCCGGGGTAACGAAGTGCGCGAGCGCTTCGATAACAATCGCGACTTGTGGGCACGCTGGGACGCCGTGGGCAACGTGCGCGAGGAGTCCGGCGCGCTCGAATGGCACCTCGAGCGCGTGCTCGGCCTGCCGCACGTGGACGTGCCGGCCATCCGCCGGCGCGCGCTGCACGTGGTGGTGGACGGCTGCGCGAGCGTGGGCGGGATCGCGCTGCCAGCGCTGCTCGCCGCACTCGGCGCGCGCGTGACGAAGCTCGATTGCGAGCCGAACGGGCGCTTCACGCGCGAACTCGAGCCGCTCGCCGAGCACCTGGGTGCGCTGTCGGCCGCCGTGCGCGAGGCCGGCGCGGACCTGGGGATCGCCAGCGATCCGGACGCCGACCGCGCCGCATTCGTGGATGCCGCCGGCGTGCCGCTGGGGGAGGAGTACACGGTGGCCATCGGCACGCGCGTGGCACTCGCGACCCAGCGCGGCCCGGTGGTGACAAACCTGAGCACGTCTCGTATGCTCGATGCGGTGTGCGAGCAGGCGGGAGTGCCGCTCCAGCGCACGCCGGTCGGCGAGGCGCACGTGGTCGAGGCCATGCACGCGCACCATGCCGTGGCCGGCGGCGAGGGCAACGGCGGCATGATCCTTCCGGCCGCGCACCACGGGCGCGATGCGCTCGTGGCGATGGCCCTGGTGGCGCACGGGATGCGCCAGGGCGCGACGCTGCGGGAGCTGGCCGACGCGCTGCCGCGCTACGCGATGATCAAGGACAAGCTCGCGCGGCCGGAAGAGCGTTGGGAGCAGACTGCGATGCGGCTGAAGCAGGCGTTCGATGGCTGGCAACAGGATGCCACGGATGGCCTGCGGTTCGCGCGCGGTGAGTCATGGGTGCACGTCCGGTCGTCGGGCACCGAACCGGTCGTGCGTGTCATCGCCGAGTCGCTCGAGGCGGCGGGCACGCGCGCGCTGGTCGACCAGGCGCGCCGGGCGCTCGACGCGCCCGGCGGGAGGTAGCGGCATGAGCGGCATCGTCGGCTACGTGGGCCACCGGGAATGCCTGCCCATCCTGATCGAGGGCATCAAGCGCCTCGAATATCGCGGCTACGATTCCGCCGGCGTGGCGCTGCACGGCGAGCCCCGGCTGCAGATCGTCAAGGCCGCGGGCAAGATCCGCCAGCTCGAGGCGAAGCTGCTCGAGCACCCGGTGCGCGGCCGCTTCGGCATCGCGCACACGCGCTGGGCCACGCACGGCGAGCCGAACGACATCAACGCCCATCCGCATACCGACGAGGCGCAGCAGGTCGCGCTCGTGCACAACGGCATCATCGAGAACTTCGCCACCTTGAAGAGCGCGCTCGTCGCCGAGGGGCACACGTTCACCACCGACACCGATACCGAGGTGCTGGTGCACCTGATCGAGAAGTACCTGAAGCGCGGCTTGAAGCTCGAGCGCGCGGTCGGCGCGGCGCTGCGCGACGTCGAGGGCACGTACGGCATCGTGGTCATGTGCGTCTCGGAGCCCGGCGTGCTGGTGGGGGCGCGCAATGGCAGCCCGATGGTGGTGGGCATCGCCGACGGCGAGTACTACCTGGCCTCGGACGTGGCGGCGATCGTGGAGCACACCCGCCAGGTGATCTACCTCGACGATGGCGAGATGGCGGTGCTGACGCCGGACGGGTTCCACACCGCGACCATCGCGCATGAGCGCGTTGAGAAAGAAGTGCATGACGTCGACTGGGACCTGTCCCAGATCGAGAAGGGTGGCTACGAGCACTTCATGTTGAAGGAGATCATGGAGCAGCCCGACGCGGTGCGAAACGCCACACGCGGGCGCGTGATCCTCGAGGAAGGGCTGGCCAGGTTGGGCGGACTGAACCTCACGGCTGAGCAACTGCGAGACATCCGCCGCATCATCATCCTCGGCTGCGGCACGTCGTGGCACGCGGGCCTGATCGGCGAGTACATGCTCGAGGAGTTCGCGCGCATCCCGGTCGAGGTCGAGTACGCCTCGGAGTTCCGCTATCGCAACCCGATCATCGACGAGGGCACGCTGGTGCTGGTCATCTCGCAGTCGGGAGAGACCATCGACACGCTCGCCGCCATGCGCGAGGCGCGCCGTCGCGGCGCCAAGGTGCTCGGGATCGTGAATGTCGTCGGCTCCACCATCGCGCGCGAGTCCGACGGCGGCGTCTACATCCACGCCGGCCCCGAGATCGGTGTGGCGTCCACCAAGGCGTTCACCAGCCAGGTCACCGTGCTGGCGCTGCTCACGCTGCTCTTGGGCCGACATCGCGGGCTGTCGCGCGACTATGGCATCGAGATCGCGCGCGAGCTGCATGCGCTGCCAGGCCGCATCGAGAAGTGTCTTCAGAGTCGCGACGCGGTGCGTCGCATCGCCGAGCTGTACGGCCAGCATGACAACTTCATCTACCTCGGGCGCGGCTTCCACTTTCCGGTGGCGCTCGAGGGTGCCTTGAAGCTCAAGGAGATCTCCTACATCCACGCCGAGGGCTACCCGGCCGCCGAGATGAAGCACGGGCCCATCGCGCTCATCGACGAACACATGCCGGTGGTGTTCATCTGCACGCGCGACTCGGCGTACGAGAAGGTGATGAGCAACATGATGGAGGTGCGCGCGCGCAAGGGCCGCATCATCGCCGTGGCGACCGAGGGCGACACCGAGGTCAGCTCGCGCGCCGACCACGTCTTGTACGTACCCGCCACCATCCCGATGCTGCAACCCATCCTGTCGGTGATCCCGCTGCAACTGCTGGCCTACGACATCGCCGTCGCACGCGGCTGCGACGTCGACCAGCCCCGCAACCTGGCCAAGAGCGTCACCGTCGAGTGACGCGGTTCCCAGAGAAGGCTCCCATGAAGAGTGCGCTGCACGTCGAGGACGCCCCGAAGGCGATCGGCCCTTATTCGCAGGCGCAAGTCGTGCGCCTGCACGGAGGCCAGAAGCTGGTGTACACCTCCGGGCAGGTCGGCATCGATCCAAAGACCGGCGAGCTCGTGGCCGGCGGTGTGAAGGAGCAGACGGCGCGCGTCATGGAGAACCTCACCGCCGTGCTGCGCGGCGCGGGCCTGACGCTGGCCGACGTGGTCAAGACCACGGTCTACCTCGCCGACATGCAGGACTTCGCGACCATGAACGAGGTCTACGGCGCGGCGTTCACGGCGGCCCCTCCAGCAAGAACGACGATCGCCGCAGCCGGTCTGCCGAAGAGCGCGCGCGTCGAGATCGAGTGCGTTGCCCTGGGGCGCGACCTCTGAGCCGCGCCGGGACCCGGAAGCGCTCCGTGCCGACCCCAGCCCATCCGAACGGACCGCCCGCGTGAACCGGCGCCGTCGCATCGAGATTCAGCTCACGGCGCAGGTCGCGGGGGCCGGCTGAGCGGCCAAGCTGGGTCCGGCGGACCTGCGCCATGCTCTTGACCTGTTGCGGCAACCGCCGCGCGACAAACGCGTGCTCGTCGACGCTTCCACGCTCGACGACGCGGGTGTGTTCGCGTATGGGCGTGGCGAAGCCCTGGTGCAGACCGTGGACTTCTTCACACCCATCGTGGACGACCCTTACGACTTCGGCCGCATCGCCGCGGCGAACTCGTTGTCGGACGTCTACGCCATGGGTGGCCGACCGTTGACGGCGCTGGCGTTGCTGTGCGCGCCCGACCATGGCGTGCCGCCCGAGGCGCTCGCCGCGGTGCTGCAAGGCGGGCTCGACACCATGGGGAAGGCGGGCGTGAGCGTGGTGGGCGGGCACTCGGTGCGCGACCCCGAGCTCAAGTTCGGCTACGCCGTGACCGGAGTCGCCAAGCGGAAGCAGCTTCTGCGCAACTCGGGGGCACGCGCGGGCGACCGGCTGTTCCTCACCAAGCCGCTCGGCACCGGCATCCTGTCGACCGCGTTGAAGCAGAGGAAGCTCGATGCCGCGCTCACGCGCCGGCTGACCGCGAACATGGCCATGCTCAATCGCGCCGCCTCGGAGGCTGCGGTGGCGGCCGACGCACGCGCGGCGACCGACGTCACCGGTTTCGGCCTGCTCGGACACGCCTCGCAACTCGCGGACGCTTCCGGCGTGACACTCGCACTCACGCCGTCCGCACGCTGGTTCCTGCCGCGCGTGCTGGAGTTGGTCGCGGCCGGCGTCGCGCCGGGCGGACTGGCGCGCAATCGCAGCTTCTATTCAGCCTCCGTGGGAGCGAGTAGCGGCGACGGCGCATCGGCGGCCGCGATCGACAGCGCGCTCTACGATCCACAGACCACGGGTGGCCTGCTGGTGTGCATCCCGGCGCGGAGCGCGGCCGCATTCGTCGCGGCGCTCAAGCGCCGGCATGTGTGGCACGTCGCGGCGGGCGAGGTGCGCCCGCGCGGCCGGCACGCGGTGGAGTTCGCGACGTGATGCATCGTCGCGCCATGCCCCCTGATGTGCGGGAACGAATGGGATCTGGTGGTCCCCGGGGACTTCAAATCC
>JAYVCN010000236.1:0-3820 GCA_043749875.1 Candidatus Eiseniibacteriota bacterium
CCCCATTCCGCGAGGTGCTGCGACGCCTTGGCGTGGAGCCCGGCGAGTCGCTCATGATCGGCGACTGGGCCGAGCGCGACGTGGTGGGCGGCAAGAGCCTCGGCATGAAGACCGTGTTCGCGCGCTACGGCGACACCTTCGACACGAAGGAGTCGGGCGCGGATTTCGATGTGGATGACGTGTTCGAGTTGGTGGGCATCGTGGACCGGCTGAACGGCCACGTTCCCGCCGTGGGTTCGCAAGGAGGACGACCGCATGTCCGCTGAGAAGGTGCGCTCCGCACGCGCGCGTGTGTACGGCCCGCCCGAGGGCGTGGCCGCTGATAGCAAACTTCATGTGTACGTGTTCGACGTGTTCCACGAGGTGTTCCTCGCCGGCAAGACGTTCGACAACATCGAGCGCGCCGTGCAGTACCAGCGCCACGAGCAGGAGCGCATCCTCACCGAGCAGGAGGCCGAGCCGGAGCTGTTCGACCTGCCGTTTCTCTCGAGCGACCCGGATCTCGTCGCGCGCGTGGAGCGTGACGCGGAGTACAAGAAGCGCCTGGTGCGTGACCTGAAGGGCGACGCCCGCTCACGCGGCCGCCGCCACTGACGTTGCGGCTCCTGACCGCGGCCGAGATGCGCGCCGTGGACCGCGCCACCATTGCCGCCGGCACGCCCGGCGAGCAACTCATGCAGCGCGCCGGCGAAGGCGTTGCGGATGGGCTCGAGCGGCGCTGGGGTTCGCCGCTCGCGTTGCGCGTGCTGGTGTTGACGGGCAGCGGCAACAACGGTGGCGACGGGTTCGTGGCCGCGCGGGCACTGGCCGCGCGCGGGGCGCGCGTCACGGTGGCGGTATGCGCGCCACGCGAGCACGTGGGCGGCGACGCGCGCATCATGCTCGAGCGACTGGCGGCGGCGGACGTGCTCGTGCGCTTCGTGGACAGCGCTCGATCACTCGCCGCGCTGGCCGCGACGCTCGACCACTGGGACTTCGCGCTCGACGCGCTACTCGGCACCGGCGCCGAGGGCGAGCCGCACGGTCTCGTGGCCGACGCCTGCCGGCTCATCAACTCGTTGCACACGCGCGGAACGCGCGTGCTTGCCATCGACATGCCCACGGGGGTCGGCTCAGATGATGGCAGCGTCGCGCCCGACGCGGTGCGTGCGGACGCCACGGTGACGTTCGGGCATGCGAAGCGCGGGCACTGGTTGTGGCCGGGGCGCGGGCTGTGCGGCGAACTCGACGTGGTGGACATCGGGCTCGTGGCACCGGAAGTCGCCGGCATGCAACCGGTCGGACTGGCGAGCGCGCGGGCACTCGCCACGCTGGTGCCGGTGCGCGATCCGCGCGCGCACAAGGGCGTCACCGGTCGCGTGCTGCTGGTGGGCGGCGCGCCCGGCATGACCGGCGCCATGGTGCTGGCCGCGCAGGCCGCCGCGCGCGCCGGCGCCGGCTACGTCCGCGTCGTCGCACCCGCGAGCCTGCAAGGCATCCTGGCGGCGCACCTGGTCGAGCCCATGGTGATCGCATGCGGCGAGGACGAATACCGCACGCTCACGCGCACCGCGCTGCCGCTGATCCTCGCCGAGGCCGAGCGCGCGAATGCCGTGGCGATCGGCTGCGGACTATCGCGCAGCCCGCACGCCGCCGCCCTCGCCCGCGAACTCGCGACGCATCTCGCGAAGCCGCTGGTGCTCGACGCCGACGCGCTCGACGCACTGTCGCCCGCGGAGGACGTCCTGGTCCCCGCACTGAAGCTCGCCCCCGCCCCACGCATCCTCACCCCACACCTCGGCGAGATGCAGCGCCTGACCGGCCAGACGCCGCAGGAACTCGAGTCCAGGAGAATCGACGCGACGAAGGGCTGGGCCCAACGCTGGGGCGCCGTGGTCGTGTTGAAAGGCGCCCCCACCGTGGTCGCCGCCCCGGACGGCCGCGTGAGCGTCAACCCAACGGGCTCGCCGGCCCTGGCCACCGCCGGCACCGGCGACGTGCTGACAGGAACGATCGTCGCGCTCCTCGCCCAAGGATTGCAGCCCTACGACGCCGCCCGCCTCGCGGTATTCGCCCACGGATTGGCGGGCGAGCTGGCCGCCGCGGACATCGGCGACCTCGGAGTGACTGCGACCGACATCCTCGCCAGAATCCCGAGAGCTCTCTCGAGGATAGGCTCCACGAGATGAGGGCGGGTCGTCTCCTCGGCCCTCCCCCGTTCGGGTGACAACTGAAGAAAACAGACGCTTCTGGAAACCGTGTGCGGGGAAGCGGTGGCTCACGCGATTTTCGGCATTCTCTGTGTGAGCGGCTTACCGCCGAATCATTCGAGTCTCTGTGTGCGTGAATTTTCCTGTTGACACGCTTCCGGGCCCGAGCTTCCGCAACCCGCGGCTCGTTCTGAAACCGCGTCCGGGCGAGCGCAGCGTGGGCGCAGGCGACGCTTCGCCCCTGCGTTGTGAAACTTTCTCGTCCGGGCGCCCGTTTCGGGCTCTGCACCCCTGCACGGGCGCCGCGAACACGCATGCTATGAATTGACCTGCCCCCGCGACTGACCCCAGCCGCGGAGATTCCCATGAAGTCCTACTCGCGTTCGCAGTACACCGACGACCGCCTGCTTTCCACCTTCGACACCCGACTGTCGCTGGATCTCGACAACACCGCCGACCTCCTGGCCGATCTCGCCGAGATCGACGCCCGTAAGCTCTACGTGCCGGCGGCGTACAGCTCGATGTTCGATTTCTGCGTGCAGGCGAAGCACATGTCCGAGGACGTGGCGCTCAAGCGCATCCGCATCGCACGCACGGCGCGGGAGTTCCCGGCCATCTTCCCGATGCTGGCGGACGGTCGGCTGGGCCTGAGTGCGGTGCTGATGCTGGCAACGCACCTGACCCCGGTCATGGCAGACGGGCTTCTCACGGCGGCCGCGCACAGGACCAACGCACAGATCGAGTTGCTGCTGGCCGAGCGCTTCCCGAAACCGGACGTGGCGACCTGCGTGCGAGAGCTCGCACCAGCCGCTGAAGTGACCCCGGGGCCGGATGCACCCACGCTTCAACTGGCCGTACGGCCAGTTGTCCCATCAGATGGGCTGAATGTGGCAGTGCGGACGGAGCCACTTCTCGCGCGCAGGAAGCCGGTTCCGCTCTCGGCGGGGAAGTACGCGGTGCAGTTCACGATGGACGAGGACATGCACGGGGACCTGCTCGCGGTGCAGGCGCTCCTGGGTCACGTGCTGCCCTCGGGAGATGTCGCGGAGGTGTTCCGGCGCTCGTTGCACGAGCTGCGGAAGAGCCTCGAGAAGCAGAAATTCGCAATGTGCGATCGGCCGCGGCAGCAGAGGGGCGTCGCGAAGGGCCGGCACATCCCGGCGGCGGTCAAGCGCGCCGTCCGCGAGCGCGACGGTGACCAGTGCACGTTCGTGAGCGACAAGGGCAGACGCTGTGAGTCACCCACGCGCCTCGAACTCGATCACATCGAGCCCATCGCGCGTGGAGGGGAGTCGACAGTCGGCAACCTTCGCCTTCGTTGCCGTGTGCACAATCAGTTTGAGGCCGAGTGCATGTTCGGCCCCGAGTTCATGTCCGGGAAGCGCGAGCAGGCTCGGGGGTCGGCGGCGCAGGCGAAGGCGAACGCGGCAGCGAAGGCGAGTGCGGAGGCGAAGGCACAAGCGGCCGCGGGTGCAAAGGCGATCGCGGAAGCGAAGGCCCAAGCCGCTGCGGAAGCCGCGAGCCAGAAGGAGGGCGCCCGCCCTTTCGGTTGGACGATCAAGGGGGGAGTGCGAGGGGTTGCGTATGAGGGGAGTCGAGCGCAGGCCGAAGCCAGGGACTGGAGTAGGCCG
>JAYVCN010000237.1:0-9408 GCA_043749875.1 Candidatus Eiseniibacteriota bacterium
GGCGTATTGGTATTCGTGGCGTACCAGTTCGAGCCTGCGCCGGTGTTCTTCAACCACGCCGAGGTGGCGAAGGCCGAGGCCGGGCCGCACGCCGCCGAATGGCGCGCGGCCGAGCGCGACTGGAGCGCCGCGCGCGCAGCCCTGACGCGCGCGAATGTCGCGGCGCTGGCGGCGTCGCGCGCGAAGGACGCGTCCGCCGCGGTCGCGGCGCGTGCGCAGTCGCGCGCTGCAGACGCCAGCGCCACGGCGGCCCGTGGCCGCGCACTCGCCGCGCTCACGGCGACGGACCGGCACGCCAACACGAACGACACCAACTACATCTTCCTCACTTACGTGCTGTCGCACCTGCCCGTTGGCGTGGTGGGGCTGGTGTTGGCCGCGATCTTCGCCGCGTCCATGAACTCGAGCATGTCGGAGTTGAACGCGCTCGCCTCGACCAGCGTGGTCGACGTGGTGCAGCGCCTGCCGTGGCGCGTGGGGGAGCAGGCGCTGCTTGGCTGGTCGCGCGGCATGACGCTGTTCTGGACGGTGTTCGCGGTGGCGTTCGCGCAGTTCGCCGGCCGGCTCGGCTCGCTGGTCGAGGCGGTGAACATCATGGGCTCGCTGTTCTACGGCGCCATCCTCGGCATCTTCCTGACCGCGTTCATGGTCAAGCGGGCGGGCGGCACCGCGGTGTTCATCGCGGCGCTCGTGGGCGAGGCGGCGGTCATCGCGTGCTGGCGGCTCACGACGCTGTCGTTTCTGTGGTGGAACCTGGTCGGCTGCGTGCTGACGATCGTGGTGGCCGCGCTGCTGGCGAGGATCTGGCCTCGGCAGCAGCCCGCCTGAGATCGCCGCCTACTTCTTCGCGGTCCACTCCGCCAGCGTCTTCTCGTTGCCCTCGACCTGTGCCGCGGCGACCGTGGTGTCGGCCTTGCCGAATGCGATGGACTGCTTCATCAGCGCCGTCGCCAGCTTCGTGTCTCCGCTCCGCGCAGCGAGCCGCGCGAGCAGTCCGCAAGTCTGGAAGTTCTGCTTCACCTTGCCGGCCGCCTGTGCCCACTTCGTGGTCTCGTCCGGCACCACGCCTGCGTCGAAGGCCCAGCTTGCGGCGCGATACGGCGTGCGCCAGTCGTCCGGCTTGGCCACCGCGAGCGCGGCGCGCGCGGCGGCGAGCGTTTTGCCGTTGGTGTCGACGGTGAGCCGGATCGGTACGGACAACTTCTCCCAGCGCAGGTCGAGCGTCACCGCATCGGCGGTCGGATCGTCGAACGTGAACTGCAAGCGCTCGGTCATTTCTGATGTGACTGGCTTCACCGTCACCCGCAGTACGTCGTACTTCGGGTCGTAGTCGAGCGCGCCAAGCGGCGGCGTGAGATTCCAGAATGCCACGGTCCAGCGGTCGGGTGTCGGCACCGTGTCGATCGCGTACGTGCCGGCCGCGAGCTTCTGGCCCTCGACCGAGACGTCGTTGGTGCAGGTGAACTGTGTCGCGTCGTTGGCGCCGGTGCGCCATGGCTTGTCGTAGGGCACGAGCGCGCCCCAGATGACGCGGCCTTTCACCCCCGGGCGGGAATAGCTTATCGATAGGTCCGTGGTGCCGACCGTCTGCTGGACCTTGGCGCCGGGGCTCGGGCGCGGGACGGCGAAATCCTCGGCGCAGGCGGCCGGAACCGGCACCGCGAGGGCCAGGGTCAGCAGCCCCGTCCCGAGGCGCGCGACTTGCAGGACTCTGGTGAGGAAACGCATCGTTCAGTCTCTCCGAACATGTTGGAAGTGATGGCCGGGCAGGGCAGTGAGACGCGCGGGCAGCCGGTGCAGCGGCTGGCGGGGCAACCTACCAGAAGCCTGCGGCCCTGCACATCGAACGCCGGTCCGGCGTATTTTGCAATGCGACGAATCGGCCGCCGAGGTAGAATGGCGGCGACATACCCTGAAGTCCGACTTTTCAAGGCCCCCGTACTGGGAGGGAGCATGCATCTGCGTCGCCACATCATTCTTGGCGCTGCCCTCACGGCGTTAGTAGCCGGCAGTGTTCAGGCTTGCCCGAATCACAGCACGAGGACGGCGTCGCTTGCCGTTCCGCGGATCGTGGGCAGCACGCGCGCCGCGACCCTGGTCGCCTGGAAGCCGCGCGCCTGGGCGCCGGCCACGCTCGCAGCTTCGCAGGCGCAAGGCCTGCGGGTCGCCATCGATCCGGTGGATGGCACGCTCGGCATGCCGTCCGCCGACGAGCTGTCGCAGCAGGTAAGGGTCGGTGACGACGACACGCCGGTGCAGGTCGACCGCGCCGCGGACGGCACCCTGACCGCGCACCTTGACGAGCGCTGGGCGAACTTCGGCGTGGCCACGATCGGCCCCGATGGCAAGCCCAGCTGGAGCTGCGTGCAGGGTAAGCAGGGCGCCGCGACGTACATGAAGAAGCCGGTCTTCCGGGTGCTCCCGGCGACGCCGAAGTGGGAGGACAAGTGACCATGCGCACAGTCCTCCGCGCGCTCGGCACGGCTGCATTGCTCGCGGTGCTCACCACGACGGTGTTCGCCTCGGCGACCATCACCATTGTCAATCAGGACGGGCCGGGCGAGGGCTTCAATGATCCCACGGCAGCGCTTCCGGTCGGCGGCAATAACGGCACGACCATCGGCCAGCAGCGGCTCAACGTGTTCACGCATGTCGCCGGGCTGTGGGGCGCCATCCTGACCTCGCCGGTACCCATCATCATCAATGCCCAGTTCAACCCGCTCAACTGTAGCGCCACGAGCGCCGTGCTCGGTTCGGCGGGCCCGATCACCGTGAGCGCGAACAATCCGTCGTTCGAGTTCCAGGGCCACTGGTATCACCAGGCGCTGGCCAACAAGGAAGCCGGCGTGGACGTGGATCCCGCCAATTCGGACATCTCCGCGCAGTTCAATTCAAGCCTCGGCGGGGCCAACTGCCTGGCCGGTTCGGGCTGGTACTACGGGTTCGACCACAACGAGGGCGTGCTCATCGACCTGGTGGACGTGATCCTGCACGAGTTCGGCCATGGCCTGGGCTTCAGCACGACGACGAGCGGCACCACCGGTAACTTCCTCGGCACTGCGCCCGGGCTGCCTGCCGTGTGGGACAAATTCCTCTACGACGAACCCTCGAAGCTGCACTGGGATCAGATGACCTCGACGCAGCGCGTCAGCTCGGCCATCAACACGAACAATCTCGTGTGGGATGGCGGTGAGGTGAATTACGCCGGCCCGCTGTTCCTGAGCCACGCGCCGGAACTGGTGGTGCCGTTCGGCAGTGGCAGCCTCCCCGGCAACTCCGCGGCATTCGGTCCCGCCATCACTTCGGGCGGGCTCACCGCGCAGGCCGTGCTCGTGAATGATGGCGTCGGCACCACGTCCGACGCCTGCGAACCGCCGGCCGCGATCGCGGGCAGGATCGCCGTCATCGACCGCGGCACGTGCACGTTCGTGATCAAAGTGAAGAATGCCCAGAACGCCGGCGCGATCGGCTGCGTTCTCGTGAACAACGTCGCCGGCACGTTCTCGCCCGGCGGCTCGGACCCGACGATCACCATTCCGACCATCGCCATCCTCCAATCCGACGGCGCGGCGCTCAAGACCGCGATCGCCGGCGGGCCCACCACGGTCACGATTCGCCTGTCCCCGACCAAGCAGGCCGGAATCTCGGCCGGGGGGCGCGTGCTCATGTACGCGCCGAACCCGTTCCAGGGTGGCTCGAGCGTGTCGCACTGGGACCTCTCGGCCACGCCCAATCTGCTCATGGAGCCGGCCATCAACCCCGACTTGACCGACAGCGTCGACCTGACCGCGGCCCTGTTCAAGGACATCGGCTGGCTGCCGCACACCACGAGTGTCCCGGGCAGCGGCCCGTCGGCGCGCGTGGCACTGGCGAGTCGCCCGAACCCGGCGCAGCGGGCGGCCAGCCTGCACTTCGACCTGGCCGCGGACGAGACCGTGGAGCTGACGTTGTTCGACCTCTCCGGCCGGCAGGTGCGCGCGCTCGCCAAGGGTTCGTTCACATCCGGTGCGCACGACGTGACCTGGGACGGCCTCGACGACTACGGGCATTCAGCTGCCGCCGGCGTCTACCTGGCGCGGCTCAAGGGTCCGCACACGCAGGCGACACAGCATCTGGTGCTGATCAACTAGCACCGCGCACAGCTGTCGATCGACGGCCCCGCTCGGGACTTCCCGGGCGGGGCCGAGTCTTGGCTCGCAGGCCGCCCCGCGCGTGTGCCGACTCAACCTGCCCCGGCCTGCGCTGCGGCTGCTCCTTCCCGGCGAGCTGCGGGCGCGTGACTTGCACAGCTAGCGGGTCGGTGGCTCCACCGTTTCAGGCAAGTGCCGACCAGACAAGCCCGTGCGGAGGGAGAGCGGAGCGCGGGGGATCCCGCGAACCGTCGCTCGTCATGCACAACGCGGGCCCGGCTCGTGCGTTCTGCGACGGTCATGCGCCCGAAGCTGCGATACACGCGCGTTGGCGCGCTCGAGCGCCGCGCCGCCAAGTGCTTCGTCCAAGGGAGGGAGCATGCAGTTCCGCCGTGACATCATCCTCGCCGCTGCGCTCGCCGCGATGCATGGGGTAACGCTCGCCGCACTAGCTGCCGGGAGTGTTCAAGCTGCCCCGGACTCGTCGTCGAGTGCGGCAGCGATGACGGCCCCACTCGCGGCACACGCTTCGGCGCTGGTGGCGTGGAAGCCGCGCGCATGGCAGGCCCCCGGCGCGGGCGCCTTGACGGCCGCTGGCCTGCGCGTCGCCATCGACCCCGTGGACGGCACGCTGGGCATGCCCATGGCCGGGGCACTTTCGCCGGAGTCATTCGTCGCAGACGACGCACCCGTCAAGCTGACGCTGCGTGCGAATGGTTCGGGCCGCGCAGAGCTCGACGAGCGCTGGGCGGACTTCGCGGTGGTGCAGCTCGACTCGCACGGCCTGCCGGTGTGGACCTGTGTGCACGGTAGCAGCGGCGCCGCCCGGTTCATGGAGCTAGCGCTCGTGCCGTGCCCGGGCACCGTGACGCCTGAGGCCCTCGTGCGAGTCGAGAAGTGATCGCGCACCCGACCGCTCGCCGGCCTGCCGCCGCACGACGGAAGCTCCCGCTGCATCGTGCTGTCGCGAGTGCCGGGCTGTCGCTGCTCCTGCTCGCGGCCGGTGCCGCGACAGCACAGGCCTCGGCCACCATCACCATCATCAACATGGACGGGCCGGGCGAGGGCTTCAACGACGGCACCCACGTCAGTCCCGTGGGCGGCAATGCCGGCACCACGCTCGGACAGCAGCGGCTCAACTGTTTCCAGCAGGCCGCGAACGTGTGGGGCGCGATCCTCACCTCGCCGGTGCCGATCGAGATCCAGGCCGCGTTCGACCCGCTGTTCTGCACCGCGACGTCCGCAGTGCTTGGCTCGGCCGGGCCGCGCTTCGTCGAATTCAACGACCCGAACTTCGAGTTCCAGAACTACTGGTATCACGAGGCGCTGGCCAACAAGCAGGCCGGCACGGACCTGACCCCGCCCTTCAGTGGCGACAATGGCAGCGACATCCGGGCGACGTTCAACTCGAACCTCGGCCAGTCGGGATGCCTGTCGAGCTCGGGCTGGTACTACGGCTTCGACCACAACGAGGGCACGCGCATCGACCTGCTGGCGGTGCTGCTGCACGAGTTCGCGCACGGCCTGGGCTTCAGCACGGTCACCAGTGGCGCCACCGGAGACTACCTCGGGCCGCCCACGATGCCGGCGGTGTGGGACCGGTTCCTCTACGACGAGACGATGGCGCTCCACTGGGACCAGATGACGCCCGCGCAGATCGTGAGCTCCGCGATTGACGACGGGAACCTGAGCTGGGACGGCGCCGAAGTGAGCGAGACGGCGGCCCCGTTCATGGCGCACGCACCCGAGCTGGTGGTGCCGTTCGGGGCCGGCAGCGTCTCCGGCAACTCCGCGCCGTTCGGTGCGGCGCTGACGCTGGCCGGGGTAAGCGCGCAGGCGGTCGTGGTGGTGGATCCGTTCGCGCCCACCGGCGACGGCTGCGACGCGCCGTTCACCAACGCCGCCGCCGTCGCCGGGAAGATCGCGGTGATCGATCGCGGCCTGTGCACGTTCGTCATCAAGGTGAAGAACGCGCAGAACGCGGGTGCGATCGGCTGCATCCTCGTCAACAACACCACGGGATCGTTCGCGCCGAGCGGCGTGGACCCGACCATCACCATCCCGGTCATCGCCATCGCGCAGGCCGACGGCGCGTCGCTCAAGACCGCGATCGCGGGCGGGCCGACCGCGGTGACGCTACGACTGTCCCCGACGCGGTTCGCCGGGCTCACGCCGTCGGGCCACCTGCGCATGTATGCGCCGACTTCGTTCGTGCAGGGCTCGAGCGTGGCGCACTGGGACGTGTCGGCCACGCCCAACCTGCTCATGGAACCGGCGATCAACTCCGACCTCACCAGCAGCGTGGACCTGACCGAGCCGCTGTTCCGCGATATCGGCTGGCTGCCGCGCCAGGCGGGAGTCCCAGCCGCCGGCCCCGCGGCGCGCGTGACGCTGGCGGGTCGTCCGAATCCGACGCGCGGTACGGCCCGCCTGCACTTCGAACTGGCCACGGACGAATCGCTGGAGCTCTCGCTCTACGACCTCACCGGCCGCCGCGTGCGGGTGCTCATGAAGGGCGCCTGCGCGGCCGGTCCGCACGACGTGAGCTGGGACGGGCTGGACCAGTCCGGGCACGCCGCCGGCCCCGGTGTGTACCTCGCCCGACTTCAGGGCACGCGCACGCATGTGACGCAGCACCTGGTACTGGTGAGATAGTGGCGCACGGTCACGGCCGCGTGGCGCGCCGCCCCGTGCCGCTGGGCGCTAAGCCGCTCGTCGCAGCAGCACCTCGAGCTCGGGGATCAGGCGCGCGAGCTGCGTCTCGAGCACCAGGAACTGCGTGCGTGCGCCCGCCAGGTCGTTGACGCGCACCAGGCGTTCGAGCTCCACTGCCACCTCGGCCGCGTCATCGGCCGCGAGCGTGAGCAACAAGCCCTTGAGGGTGTGAGCCGTGCGCAGCGCCGTCTGCTCGTCGCCCTGGCTGAGTCCTGCGCGCAGGTCCCGCAGCTGCGCGATGTGGTCGCGCAGGAACGCACCCACGATGTCGACCAGCATGTCCTCGTCATCGTCCATGTTGCGCTGCAGTTGCCGCAGGTCGAATGCGGGTGCGGCCGGCGTCGTCGCCCGAAGCGCAGCGGAGGGCGGAGCGGTCGCCAGCAGGGGTGCGACCACCGGAGACGTCCCCTTGGAAGTGATCGAGAGCAGGTTCGTCAGCGCGCCGAACAGGTCGGAAGCGCTGATCGGCTTGGTGAGGTAGCCGTCCATGCCGGACTGGAGACACTTCTCCTTGTCGCCGCTCATGGCCAGCGCGGTGAGTGCGATGATCGGGACACGCCGCAGGCCCTGCTCGCGTTCGCGCTCACGGATCTTCTGGGTGGCTTCGAAACCACCCATGTTGGGCATGTGCACATCCATGAGCACGACATCGAAGCTGTCGCGGTCCAGTTGCTCCAGCGCCTCGATCCCGTCGTTCGCCACGGTCACGCGATGCCCACGCTTGTGCAGCATGGTCACCGCCAGCTTCTGGTTCACGAAGTTGTCCTCGGCGAGCAGCACCTTGAGCGAGGGCGGCGGGACTGCGCCCGTGGGGGAGGAGGAGCTGCTCATGGCCGGTACGTCCTTCTGGGTGCTGGGCACGTCGATCCCGGGAGCGGCTCCCCCGGCTCCGATCACCTGTGCCACGACCTGGTACAGCGCACGCTGGGATAGCGGCTTGCTCAGATAGGCGGCCAATCCCAGCTCACGGCACTTGGCCAGGTCGCCGGACTGCCCGCCCGAGGTGAGCATCATGATGCTGGCTGCCACGACGCCGGGGAACTCGCGCACGCGTTCGGCGAGCTGCAAGCCGTCCATGTCGGGCATGTGGTAGTCCATGATGATGAGCGAGAACACTCGCGATTCCGCGCGCGCCCGCCACAGTTCCGTGAGCGCCGCGCGCGCGCCGTCGGCCGTGGTGACGACGAGCCCGAGCGCCGACAGGTGCTCGGCGAGGATGCGGCGGTTGGTGGCGTTGTCGTCCACCACCAACACGCACAGGCCGGCCATGGAGGCCACCGGCGCCAGCCGTCCGGTTTCAAGGCCCGCCACCCTGCCGACGCGCATGGTGAAGTGGAACGACGAGCCGGCGTCCTGCACACTCTCCACCCACAGTTCGCCGCCCATCATGGCCACGAGGCGCTTGCAGATGGTGAGCCCTAGGCCGGTGCCGCCGAAGCGGCGCGTGGTGGAGTTATCGGCCTGTGTGAACGCCTCGAAGATGCTGGCCAGCTTCTCGGGCGCGATGCCGATGCCGGTGTCGCGCACCTCGAAGTGCAGCAGCGCTGTGCCCTCGCCGTCCTCGCGCGTCTCGGCGCTCACCACGACCTCGCCCCGCTCGGTGAACTTGATGGCGTTATTGACCAGGTTCACCAGCACCTGCTTGAAGCGCCCCGGGTCGCCCACGACGGCGTCCGGGACGTCGTGCTGCACGTCGCAGACGAGCTCCAGGCCCTTCTGGTGGGCCCGCAGGGCCACCGTCTTGATCGCGGTCTCGATCTCGGCGCGCAACTCGAACGGCGTCTCGTCCAGATCCAGCCGTCCGGCTTCGATCTTGGAGAAGTCGAGCACGTCATTGATGACGCCGAGCAGCGTCTCGGCCGAGGAGCGCGCGGTCTGCAGGTAGTCCCGCTGCTCGTCCGACAGGTTGGTCTCGAGCGCCAGCTCGGTCATCCCGATCACGCCGTTCAACGGCGTACGGATCTCGTGGCTCATGTTGGCGAGGAACTCGCTCTTGGCCCGGCTCGCACTTTCAGCGCGATCGCGCGCGCCGATCAGCTCGGCGTTGGCGTCCACCAGTGCCTGCGTGCGCTCTTGCACCTCGGCCTCGAGACGCTCCTGGTGCTGGCGCAACTGGCCGTCGCGACCCTGGATCTCGGCCAGCATGTCGTTGAAGCCGTCCACCACCTCACCGATCTCGTCGTGCCCGGTCTTGAGCGCGCGCTTGGAGTAGTCGCGCGATTCGCTCACCTCGCGAATCACAGCCGCCAGGTGCAGCAGCGGCCCGGAGATGACGCCCTGCAACAGCGAGGACAACACGAACGCGATGAGCGTCGAGGTGAGCAGCACCACGCCCACGATCCACGCATAGCGGCGCACGCGCGCCTGCATCTCGCCCAGGTCGGAACGGATGTACACCGTGCCGATGTTCTCGTGATCGAGCACGACCGGGCGGAACACGCCGAGCCACTGCGGCTTGCGCTCGAACGCGTCGTCGCGCGCGCGCTCGGGCCACGCCACGGCGGTGCCGGGGTCGCGCCGGTAGGTGGCGAACGCGCGGCCGTCGGGGCCGTACACGCACGCC
>JAYVCN010000238.1:0-3276 GCA_043749875.1 Candidatus Eiseniibacteriota bacterium
CTACCTGCTCGGTACCGACCTGTATGTGTCCGACGACGGCGGTACGAGCTTCCGCGCACGCGGCGCGAAAGCCGTGCATCCGGATTGCCATGCCATGTGGATCGATCCGAAGAACGGCAAGCACCTGCTGCTCGGCACCGATGGCGGCGTGAACGAGAGCACCGACCGCGCCTCGACATGGCGGTTCGTGGACAACCTGCCCATCGGCGAGTTCTACGACGTGGCCACGAACATGCGCGAGCCCTATTACGATGTCTACGGCGGACTGCAAGATAACCAGAGCTGGGGGGGGCCGTCGCGCACGCGCATGGAGATCGACAATTGGCTCGACGATTCGCGCGAGGGGCACGGCATCATGAACGAGCATTGGTTCGTGCTCGGCGGCGGCGACGGATTCCACGTCGCAGCGGACCCGACCAACCCCGACATCGTCTACTACGAGTCACAGGGCGGCGAGATCCTGCGCCAGGACCTGTCCAGCGGCCGCGAGCGCAGCTGCAAGCCCTCGCACAACGAGGGCGAGCAGACGTTTCGATTCAATTGGAACACGCCGTTCCTCATCTCGCCGCACGATCCAACCGTGTTGTGGATGGGTGGCCAGTACGTGTTCCGGCTCTACGAGCGTGGCGACAAGTGGGAACGCGTGAGCCCGGACCTGACCACGGCGGATCCGAAGCAGATGGCCACGGGCGGATCGGGCGCGGAGCAGCACTGCACCATCGTCGCGCTGTCCGAGTCGCCGGCACGGGCGGGCGTGCTGTGGGCCGGCACCGACGACGGCAAGGTCTGGGTCTCGCCCGACGCGGGCAAGAGCTGGCGCGACGTGACCGCGAACGTGAAGGGCGTGCCGCGGGGTCTGTACGTGAGCTGTGTCGACGCTTCACCGCTCGACGCCGCGACGGCGTACCTGTCGTTCGACGGGCACCGCTCGGACGATGTGAATCCCTACGTCTACGTGACGCACGACCAGGGGAAGAGCTGGGCCTCGCTCGCCGCCGGGTTACGCAAGGACGCGCCCGTGGTGTCGGTGCGCGCCGGCCGGAAGAACAAGGACCTGGTCTACGTGGGCACCGAGTTCGGCATGTCGGTGAGCCTGGAAGGTGGCAGGAACTGGCTGCCGTTGAAGAATGGCCTGCCGACGGTGGGCGTGGATGACATCCACACCCAGCCGCGCGACCTCGACCTGGTGGTGGCCACGCACGGCCGCAGCCTTTACATCCTGGATGGCGTGCAGGTGTTCGAGGAGTGGAATGCGCGCGCGCTGCAGGATTCGCTGACCTTCTTCAGTCCGAAGCCGGCATGGGCGTGGCACAAGCGTTCGCTTGGAGGGAAATGGGGCTCGGGCGAGTGGAGCGCCAAGAATCCTCCGTTCGGGGCGTGGTTCGATTACTTCCTGCCGCGTGAGGTGGAGGGCGGTGTCGCGATCGCCATCGCGGATTCGGCGGGCAAGAGCGTGCGCTCGCTGACCGGACCGGGCGAGGCGGGCTTTCACCGCGTGGTGTGGGACCTCGCCGCGGGCGATCCCAAGCAGCGCATCCGGCGCAGCGAACTCTCCGGCCAGCCGCCGCTCGTGCGCCCCGGCCGCTTCAAGGTCAGCGTCACCGCGGGCAGGAGCGCGCCGCGCGAACACATGCTCGAGGTGCGAGCGCTGCCGGGCACCTATTTGAGTGAGTTGTGAACAGACCCGGCTAGTGCGTTGTGGCGTAGTGGGCTCGGTCTTCGCAACGAGGCCAGGCCATGGCCTTTTTGCGCGAGCCTCACGGCGTGGCGCCGTGCGAGAATATGTCGTTGACCACAAGGCTCATCCGCCGCATCCTGTGGGCCGTCGGAGCCGGGTGCAGGGTGCGCTTCAGGCAGCGTTCCAGCCGCAGGTCCTTCGCGATCTACGGCTGTTTTCGTTTCTTGAGGGGTTTCCCGGGCCGCTCCGACCATTGTTCGCGCGCTCCGTGTTGGCTCATGGGAGCGCTGATGCGACGGGGGTGCTACCCCCGCGGCCGGAAGGAGTCAGAAGTGGCGACGGGTACCGTGAAGTGGTTCAACGATGCCAAGGGCTTCGGTTTCATCTCGCAGGAGGGCGGCGAGGACGTGTTCGTGCACTTCTCCGCGGTCCAGGGTGACGGTTTCAAGACGCTTGCCGAGGGCGATCGCGTCGAGTTCGAGATCGTGAAGGGGCCGAAGGGCCTGCAGGCCAGCAACGTCAAGAAGGCCTGAGCGATCGGTTCCATTCCCATAGTGTGAACGCGAAGGGCGGCGCGGCAGCGCCGCCCTTTTCGCAGGATCGCCGACGCTGCCCGAGGTGCGATCGGCGGGCGGAGCGGAACCCGACAACGCGCTCAGTCGGCTTCCCGCATGCGCACGGGCGATGCCGCGAGCGAGTCGAGCGACACGAAGCCGTCCGCACCGATGCTCGCGAACTGCAGCACACCGGTAGGGCAGACGTGCACACACGCCGAGCAGCGCACGCACTCCGGGTCCTGCATCGGCTCGCCGCGCTGGGCGGGCGCCATGACGTCGATGCCCATGTGGCACACGCTCGTGCACTGGTTGCACGAGATGCAGCGGGACTTCTCGGCGACGATGGCGAAGCGCGAGAAGCGCGCATAGAGGTGCATGAGTGCCGCCAGCGGGCACAGGAACCGGCACCACACACGCCCCGACAGCCAGAAGTAGGTGCCGTAGCCGAGCACTCCGGCAAGCCCGACATCCACCCACCACTTCCAGTGCGGTTCGAGTTGCGCCTCGAACACGCGCGCGAACACGTTGTCGCCGGGGACGACCCAGCCCGCGACGCGGACCGCGAGCAGCACGAACGCGGCGGCCAGCAGCACCTGCCCCGCGAGGTTGGCGCGATTCCACGCCGGGCCGTGCGGCATCTTGCCGCGGTGGTCGTCGCCGAGCGTCTCGGCGAGCGCGCCACACGAGCAGATCCAGCCACAGTAGAAACCCTTGCCGAACGCACGCACGCCGAGCGGCAGCAGCACGAACGTCTGCACGAAGCCGATGCCGATCCACGCCCACAGCGGCTGGCGCGTGAATATGTTGTAGACGTTGAGTGGCCACGCCAGGATGAAGCCGTAGGCGCGCCAGTATTCGCGGCCGTGGCCATAGCTGACGACGGGGAACAGCGCGTCGGCCACGCCGCGCGGGATCAGGCCGTGTGCCCCGAGCAGCGGCAGGATGAGCTCGGGTAACAAGAACAGTGGCACCACCTGGATCGCCATGAGCGTCAGCGTCTGCGCCGTGATGTAGGGCGTGGCGCGGCGGCGGATGCGGCGC
>JAYVCN010000239.1:0-9198 GCA_043749875.1 Candidatus Eiseniibacteriota bacterium
GTTCGGCGAAGCCGAGGCCGCCGGGGTAGCGGTCGAAGAGGAATAGAGTGGGGCGGCCGGTGTTGGATGAGTCGAGCATGCCGCCGAGGTCCATTGGGTCGCACATGGACATCAGTGGCAGGAGCTGGACGAACAGGTTGCGGACGCCGCTCAAGGCTTCCCATGGATTCAGCCCGTTGTGCGTGATCGCTTGCGTCGTGTCCTCGTTCGGTGCCAGCCACAGGCCGGCGGTCTCGAGCGTCAGGCGTGGCAGCTCGAGCGGGTGGTAGCCGATGGCGTCGAGCGAGCGGTAGCGGATCTTCTTAAAGGCGATTGTCTGCCAGCTGTACGTCAGCTCGCCGAAACGAACACATTCGCCCCGCCAGTCTCGAGCGCGCAGCTCATTGCGTGTGCGAATATTCGTGTCGAGCACCGGCTGCGTGTAGTAGTCCACCGTGCGCGGCTCGACCGTCGCCACCTTCTGCTCGAGGTCGAGCGAGCGCACCCACCACGTCTCGCCCTCGTGCAGGTAGATGGCCTCTGGATACACCAACTCGAGCCCGCTGATGGCGTCCACCGTGCCGATCAGCGCGTTCGCGTGGCAACCGTCCACGATGGTGTAGGTGTCCTCGCCCATGGTGCGCAGGGACACCCTGGCGCCGGGGAAGTCGCTCTTCGACCAGTAGGCGCGCCCGTCGATGACGCGCGTCTCGCCTGCGTCATCGAGCGCCGCGAGCACGTCGCGCATCTGCTCGCCAAATGCCGCAGCATCGGCGTCGCCGACCGGCAGCTCGTAGGCCGCGCACGCGAGCTGCTGCGCCAGGATGTACGGGTTGTGCGGATCGATGCACGCCGCCTCGGTGGCGCGGCCGAACAGGAACTCGGGCCGGCGCATGAGGTATTGGTCCACGGTGTCGTTGTAAGCCACCAGCACCACCAGCGACGGCGCACCGCTGCGCCCCGCACGGCCGGCCTGCTGCCAGATGCTGGCGAGCGTTGGCGCGGCACCTACCAATATGGCCACGTCGAGTCCGCCCACGTCGATGCCCAGCTCGAGCGCGTTGGTACTGACCACGCCGCGTATCTCGCCCGAGAACAACGCCTGCTCGATCGCGCGCCGCTCCTCGGGCAGGTAGCCGCCGCGGTAGGGTCGCAGACGCTCATGCAGCGGCGGCACCGGTGAGGCGAGCCCGTCGCGCGTCTCGCCGGGCAGGCGTGCGCGTGAGCGTTCGAGCTGTTCGCGCGTGTAGCGGTAGACCAGCTCGGCACTGACGCGCGACTTGGTGAACGCGATGGCCTGCGCGCCGCGCTCGATGACGCCGGCGAGGAGCTGGCAGCCCTCGACGTTCGAGCTGCGGCGTTCGACCCGCGTCTCATCGCGGAACGGCGGGTTCCAGAACGCGAAGTGCTTTTCGCCGCGCGGCGCGCCGTCGTCGTCGACCACCGTGACCTCACGCCCGGTCAGCGCCGAGGCCAGCTCGCCCGGATTGCGGATGGTGGCGCTGCACAGCACGTAGCGGAACTCGCCGCCGTAGTGGCGCACGAGCCGCTCGAGCCGCCGTAGCACCAGCGCCACGTGGCTGCCGAAGATGCCGCGGTAGGCGTGCATCTCGTCCACGACGACGTATTTCAGGTTGCGCAGGAAGCGCGCCCACTTGGCGTGCTGCGGCAGGATGCCCGCGTGCAGCATGTCCGGGTTCGACAGGATGACGTTGGCATTTTCGCGCAGCTTCTTCCGCGTGCTCGCCGCCGTATCGCCGTCGTACACGCCGGCGCTCAACACGCCCGACAACTCCACACCTGCCTGCGCGAGGCGCGTGAGGCTCTTCAACTGATCCTGCGCCAGCGCCTTGGTCGGGAACAGGTAGTGCGCGGTCGCGCCCGGTTCGTCGAGCAGACTTTCGAGAGCAGGCAGGTGGAAGCACAGCGATTTGCCGCTTGCCGTCCCGGTGACGACCACGGTGTCGCGCCCAGCACGCAGGGCTTCGACCGCGCAGACCTGATGTGTGTAGAGCTGCGTGATGCCTCGCGCCTCGAGCGCCGAGGCGAGCGAAGCTGGCAACGGCGGCTGCAGTTCGCCATACCGAGCCGCCCGCGCCGGCAGCGTCTGCCAATGCACGAGCGCGCCGTTGTTCTCCGGGCGTCCCGCAAATTCGCGGAGCCAGCGAACGAGCGTGGAATCGTGCGACGACCGGTCGTCGAGGAATTGCGCGGGTGGTACCTGCATGGCGGACCTCGTCGCCGGGCGTGACGCGGCGGGCGAAGGATGGATTGCGGGCGCGGGCCGGCGCGCCTACTGCACGGATGGGCAGTATAGCCGGGAGGGGCTGCGCGTCCAGCCGAATCGTCGCCCTTATCGAATGATGACGAAGCGCCCGACCTGATGCCCGCCGGGATAGTCTACCGAGAACAAGTACATCCCCGATTCGATGTCCTGCCCATTCCTCGAGATCAGGTTCCAGGCCGCCTGCCCATTCCCGCTTGTCCCGTCGTGGTCGATGTCCTCCACCAGGTCCCCCGCGAGCGTGAAGATCTTGATGTGCGAGTGCGCCCGCGGCAGCCCGAAGAAGTCGACGTGGCGCGTGAACGTATCGCCCGGCACCGGCTGGCGTTCCCATGGGGCGTGGGCGCGGAACGGATTCGGCACCACCCACACCCGGCCGTCCTTGCGTCCCTCGCCCGCTTCGATTCGCGGACGGACGACGCCGGTGAACAGCGTGCGGAACGGGCTCTCGAGCAGGTCCTTGAGCGGGGTGCCCGACACCACCACGGTGCGCTGCGCGACCGACGTCACCACGTAGTGGTAGTCGAAGCCGTCGAGCACCTTGTTGTCCACGAACCGGTAGCGTCCAACCGGGTAGTGCTTGCGTTCGTAGGCGATCGAGTCGTAATCCACCGCTGCGTTCGTGATCCCGGCGAGTGGTGTGGCGCCGAGCGTGGTGTCCACACCAAAGCTGGCGAGCTGTTGCCAGCGCGCACTCGGCGGCAGCAGCGACTCGCGCTGCCATTGGTCAAGCCGGTAGACGCGGTAACCCCAGAACGTGTAGGTCGAACCCGGCATGATGCCCGCGCCGGCCAGGATCTCGGGCAGATTGTCCCATTCCAACGTCACCTCGCGGTCGCCGGGGACCGCGCGCAACTGCGGCTGCGGCGGCGCGGGGGCACGGACGAACCATGGCACCCGCGTCTCCTTGCCATCCAGGCCAGTGCACGCGTCGCAGTCCAGGTCCGACCATACGCACGGGCCGCCGTGTCGATAGGTGATCTCGAACGTGCCCCCGGGCGGGAGAAAGCCCGGCGGAAACGGCGGCGAGATCGGTGGGTAGTAGGCGGGATCGGTATAGAACTTGTTGATACAGTGGGGGTCGTAGTTGAACACCACCCCCTCCGGCGGCTCGTAGCAGATCTCGTGGCCCGAGACGCCTGTGCTGCCGTTGCTGACGCTGTACGGTGGGCCCACGTCCGGCAGCAGGTTGAGCGCCGTCCCGCGGAAGGCCAGGTGCGCGTTCTGCATCGCGGCCACCAGGCTGTCGCGGTCCTCGGCCGCCACGAACGCCACTTCCATCTCGAGCGTTTGGCCCGGGCCCAGCCTGACGAACGGTCCGCACGATGCCAGCACGGCGTATTCCTCGCTGCGCTCGGTGTTCGCGGCCGGGAACGTGCCGTGCAGTGCGGCGTACTTGTCGACGTCCAGCAGGGGCAGCCCGCCCTGCCCCGGCGGCAGGCCGAGTGCGAACACCGAGTATCGAAAAGTCGTGTCGCGGCGCGGGGCACGCGCCTGGGCCTGCGCCTCGCGTGCACCGGGGAACGCATAGTTGACCAGGAAGCCGAGCGGGTCGGTCGTGTGCGAGAGGCCCGTGACCGCCACCCACGGCAGGCCGGATCCCGGCAGCCCATCGTGGACCGCGGGCACGTGTCCGCCGAAGGTGCTGAAGCAATCCTTCTGCATGACGTCCCCGACGAGGGACGAGCGGCCGTTGAACACTGTCACGCTGTCGTTCACGACGGTCACGAGGTCATTCAGGTGGCCGCCGCCGTCGTTGCGCTCGCGCGAGTCGAGGTTCGCGTACACCCCGAGCCACACATCGCGGAGCGTCTGCTGGCTGTGATTCGTGATTGTGTAGTGGATGCCTGCGATCTTGTCGTAGCCGGCGATCGACCACGCGTGTGCCTCCTGGTGCACCGTGAGCCCGAGCGGCACGTGTCGCTCGCCGTTCGGGTAGCCATACTCCACCGCCTGCTTCGTATCGTCCGTGTACGAACACGCCGCGGTCTCCTGCGCCGGGAACCGCACGTCCTCGTCGATCTCACCGTCGCCATCGTTGTCGATCCCGTCCAGGAACTCCTCGTCGATCTTCCCGTCCCCGTCGTCGTCGAACGTCGCCCGTGTGCCGCGGTCGCCCGCGTAGCGCCGCACCACGACATCGTTCGTATCCAGCGTCGGCCGCCACTCCAGCATCGGACCGCCCGACACGCCCACCGTCCCGTCCTCCCGCGTCGCCCCGACCCAGAGCTCCGCATGTTCCAGACACTCATGCCCGCTCCCCTTGGGGAACTCGAACGAAGGATCGAACGACAACCCCTTATTGAAAAACGCATTCCCGATCACGCCCACATTAGTGATCCGCATGGCGAACCGCCCCGCATCCAGGACGGGGCCGTTGTTAGCGATATCCATCGTCGCCCGCGCCACCGGCACCCTCATCGCACCCACCGTCTGACGAACATGCAGGCCCTTCCAACGTCGCACAGCAGCGATTCAGAATCACCGAATGATGACGAATTTCCCGATCTCATGCCCCCGCGGCGAGTCGACAGAAAAGAGGTAAACGCCCGACTCGATATCCTGCCCATTCCGCGAGATCAGATTCCAAGCCACCTCGCCGTTCCCCGACGTGCCATCGTGATCCAGCTCCTGCACGAAGTCGCCGCCAAGCGTGTAGATCTTGATGTGCGCCCGTGCGCGCGGCAGCCCGAAGAAATCCACGTGCCGTGTGAACACGTCGCCGGGGACCGGTTGCCGCTCCCACGGCGCGTGCGCGCGGAACGGGTTCGGCACTACCCACACCTTGCCGTCGCGGAACTGGTCGCCCGCTTCGATGCGCGGACGGACGACGCCGGTGAACAACGTCCGGAACGGGCTCTCGAGCAGGTCGATCCGAGGCGTGTTGGAGACCACGAGCGTGCGCTGCGCGACTGCAGTCACGACGTAATGGTAGTCCCAGCCATCGAGCACCCGGGTGTCCACGAACCGGTAGCGTCCGACCGGGTAGTGCTTGCGTTCGTAAGCGATCGAGTCGAAGGCCACTGCGGCGTTCAGGGCCTGCGTGAGCGGGGTGGCGCTGAGCGTGGTGTCCACGGCGAAACTGGCGATCTGCTGCCAGCGGGTCGCCGGCGGCAGCAGCGATTCGCGCTGCCACCGGTCGAGCCGGTACACGCGATAGCCCCAGAATGTGTACGGCGCCCCCGGCATGATGCTGGCGTCGGCCAGGATCTCCGGCAGGTTGTCCCACTCCACGGTCACCGCGCGGTCGCCGGCCGTGACGCGATACCTGGGCTGCGGCGGCGCCGGTGCCTGCACGTACCATGGCACATGCGTTTCGGCGCCGGTGAAGCCGGTGCATGCATCGCAATCGAAGTCGCTCCAGATGCAGCCCGCGCCTGCCTTGTATGTCGCCTCGACGATGGTCTCTGGCGGCAGCCCGGGCAGCGGCCGGTACGCCGGATCGCGGCTGAACTTGGAGGTGCAATTGGGGTCGTAGTTGAACTCCACGCCGGGCGGTGGCTCGTAGCAGATCTCGTGGCCCTGGATGCCGCTCTCGCCGTCCAGGTAGTTCGCATTGTTGGTCTTGTCGGGCAGCAGGTTGAGCTGAGTGCCGCGCCACGCGAGCCGTGCCGACTGCGCCGCGGCCACCAGGCTGTCGGCGTTCTCGCCGGCGATGAACGCCACCGCGAACTCCAGAGACTGCCCCGGCTCGAGCACGCGGAACGACCCGCACGAAAGCAGCACAGCGTAGTCGCGGGAGTGATCCAACGTCGCCTGCGGGAACTCGCCGCGCAGCGCGGCATAGCGGTCCACGTCGAGGTTCGGAGGCCCCCCCTGCCGTGGCGGCAACGACGGCGAGTACACCGAATAGGTGAACGCGGTGTCGCGCCGCGGCGCGCGCGCTGCCGCGAGCGCCTCACGCGCGCCGGGGAACGCGAAGTTGACGAGGTAGGCGAGCGGGTCCGTGGTATGCGATAACCCGATCAGCGCGGTCCACGGAGCTGTCGAGGATGCCGCGGCGTCGTGCACCGCGGGCCACTGCCCTTTGAGCGTCGTGAAACACGCCTTCTGCCAGATGCGATTCAACACCGACGTGCCCTCGGGAATGGTCACCGAATCGGCCAGCGTGGTGACGAAGTCGTCGTTGTGCCCGCCACCCCCCGAGCGCTCGCGCGAATCGAGGTTCGCGTACACGCCGAGCCGGACGTCGTGCAGGGTCTGGCGGCCGTGGTTCGTGATCGTGAAGTGGAGGCCCGCCACCTTGTCGAACCCGGGCAGCGACCACGCGTGCGCCTCCTGCTTGACGGTCAGCCCGAACGGCACGTGCCGCTCGCCGGTGTCGTAGCCAAACTCCACCGCCTGCTGCGTGTCGTCCGTGTACGTACACGCCGCTGTCTCCTGCGCCGGGAACCTGAGATCCTCATCGATCTCGCCATCGCCGTCGTTGTCGATCCCGTCCAGGAACTCCTCGTCCACCCTGCCGTCCCCGTCGTCGTCGAACGTCGCGCGCGTGCCCTTGTCGCCCGCATAGCGCCGCACCACGACGTCGTTCGAGTCCAACGTCGGCCGCCACTCCAGCATCGGGCCGCCCGATACGTTCACCGATCCGTCGTCACGCGTCGCCCCGATCCACAACTCGGCGTGCTCGAGGCACTCGTGCCCACTGCCCTTGGGGAACTCGAAGGACGGATCGAACGACAGTCCTTTGTTGAAGAACGCGTTGCCGATCACGCCGACGTTGGTGATCCGCATCGTGAACCGGCCAGCGTCGAGGACGGGGCCGTTGTTCGCGATATCCATGGACGCACGGGAAGGCCGCGCGCCCGCCAGCATGGCGAGCGCGGCCAGAGACGCGGCAGCTGGATGGAGGCTTCGTCGGGGTCGGGTCACACAGGGGTCCGGAGGCATCGGGGGATGCCCGTGTTGGCGAAAGACCCTAGCGCCCGCGCCCGGCGCGGGCCAGCACAATCGCACGGACGCGGCCCGAGGCGCTATTCCACGCTGCGGGTCGTCGCCTCGAAGCCGAGCACCACCCAGCCGCCACCGCGGGCCTGGAACATGACGCGGAACGCGTCGGAGCGGCCGCGAAAGAACACGATCTCGGGTGCGTTCGCCTCGGTGCCCGGCGCTGACCGCCAGCGCCCCAGGGCCGGATCGTGCCATTCGTAGCGGCGCGCGAACTCCACCAGCGACGGATCCGCGACGTACTTCTCGGCACCGGCCCTGTCCCCCGCGACCAACGCGGTCACGAACGAGGTGAACGTGGCATAGGGCGAAGCCACGATACGGTCGTCGTCGCGCACGTAACCCTGCGGGCCCCAGTGAAAATGCTGCTCGTGGTAGACGTGCGGGCAGGTGGCGCACTCGTCGAACCAGGGCGTGGCGCGGAAGGTCTTGGTGATGAGCTCGCGGTCCGAGAACTGGCCGGCCCCCGTGCCCCCAAGCGAGTCCGGCCCCAGCGTCTGCGCCAGGTCCCAGCGCCCGCCGCGCGCGTGCCGCCAAGTGAGCAGCAGCGGCTGCTGGCCCGCCGCCGCGCGCCGGCCCCACAGCACGGCAAGTTGCGACGAATCCCCTGCGGACCCGTCGATGAATCCGCGCACCGTGGCGTCAAGCAGTCGCATGCCACGACCTTCGAGCAATTGCATCCGCACGGCCCCGCCTTCGCTCCAGAAGAAGTACGGCCACGAACTGCCCTGGGCCTCGGAGCGCGAGAACAGGTTCACGACCGCGGCGTGCTCCGTGCCTGCGACCTCGCATGCGACGCCGAGCGAATCGAGCAGCGTGCGCGCGCGGTCCTCCCACGCGCCCTCGGGGGCGGCCTCGAGACGCGTGCGCACGACGCGAGCGCTGAGTGCCGAGCCCTGCTCCGACTGGCCTGCCTCCCAGCGCTCGGCGGCCATCCGCGACAGGATCGACAACGAGTCCTGTCCCGCCGACGTGCTGTCCGCCGACGCGGGGACGAGGTGGGGCTTCCTGTCACAGCCCACAACCGTTGCGAGCAACACGCACACGATCGCGGCCAAGCGCAAGGGAACGTGCTTCACGGCCGGTGTCCTCCCGTCGAATCCCGGGCTGCGCCGCGCGTCGCTTCCGCTTGCGGCGATGCCTCGGCGAGCCAATCCTTGATCAACCAGCGTCCATCCTGGAGCGCGAAGTGGAACACCCAGCGCCGCAGACCTGTCACCCCGCGCACGCGCGCACCGAGCCACATCGGCCAGCCCTGACCTTCTTCCTGCCGGTCCACGACGAAGTTACCCGGAGAACGGGTATCGGCCCAACCCGCCGCGAGCGCGAGTTCGAGAAAAGCCGGATTCATGAGCAGACGGCGGGCCTGGTCGCGATTGCCCTCGCGCAGCGCCGACACGAACATCCGCAGCGTGGCGAGCGGCCCGGGCACGATGCGCGCATCGTGAACCTCGAAGCCCTCGCCCCGATCGGTGTAGATGGCCTCGCGCCGCACCGGTTGGACGGGGGGCTCGACGCGCACGATCGAGTCGGCAGGCGCGGCCGAGAACGCCACCAGCTCGGGCAACCCGTCGTGGTTGAGGTCGGCGAACGTCGCGTCGCCGAACGCCCCCAACTCGGGGCCGTGGCCCTCGTACTGGACCAGGTCCCAGTAGTAGCCATCGCCGGACAGGCGCAGGTACTTGAACCCGAGCCGGCCGGACTCGCCGCGCTCGTGGTAGACGATCGCGGTGGCGTAGGGCGCGGCGGGCCGGCCGGTCCACCACGACCGGATGCGCGGCCGCACGCACGACGGGAACGACGCGCCCTGCATGCGCAGGTCCGTGCCGCGATACCACAAGATGTAGCCCACCGCCTGCATGCTCGGCCGGTACGGATTGCGCACCATCACCAGCACGATGCTCGGCAGCTCGGGGTCGTTCACGACGTCGACGTCGAGCCCGAGCGAGTCGAGCGAGCCCTCGATGGACGGCGCGAACAGCGTGCCC
>JAYVCN010000240.1:0-4744 GCA_043749875.1 Candidatus Eiseniibacteriota bacterium
TCGTGCCACCAGTGCTGGACATCGCCCTCCACGAACTGGCGCCCGGCCGCGCGCAGCAAGTGCTGGCGGAACACGTCGGGCCGCGCGAACGTCAGCGCCATGACGTCCTGGAGCTGGTCGCGGAATCCGAACGCCCCGCCGGGCTGCGAGAAGCCAGTGCGGCCCCACAGCCGGGACGACAACTCCTGGTAGAGCAGCCAGCGATTCATGATCAGGTCGAACGAGTCGTCCGGAGTCTCCACCTCGATCGTGCCCAGCATTTCGTTCCAGTGGGACTCGATCTCCGCCAGCGCCTGCCGCGCGGCGGGGAGAGTGCTGAATCTGCGCACCAATGTCCGGGCATGCTCGCGATCGTGTCCCTGACCGAGCATCACCAGCACCTCACGCGTCTCGCCAGGTGGGATGTCGACGCGGACCTGGAGCGAGGCGCACGGGTCGAAGCCCGCGCCGAAGCGGCCCCCGAGCGACTCGCGGGCGAGCGCGGCTGGGCGCCGCAGCGAGCCATTGCGGCCCAGGAACTCGAGCCGGTCGCCGGTAGCCGAAGCGGGCGCGGGGTGCGAGTGCGCGAACGCCACGCGGCCGGCGAAGTCCGGGTTGTACGGATTGCGAGCCAGCACTGCCCCGGTCTCGGGATCCTGCTCGCTGATGACGAAGCGATGATCCCCGGAGCGCGGCGGGCACAGGGCCCATTCGTGGTGCGCGAACACGCTGATTCGGCGCAGCTCGTCGCCGGTGTTGGTCAGCGACAGGAGCGACAGCTTGATCGGATCCTCGGCGTGCACGAACACCGCGAGCTCGCTCGCGATGCCGTGAGCGGTGTGCGCGAAGCGGGTCACGCCGGCGCCGTGGCGCGTGACCCAGCGCCGGCCGTCTCGCCGGCGCGGCAGCGGACCCGGGGTCGCACCCCAGATCTCGCCGCCATCCTCGTCGCGCAGGTACATGGCCTCCCCGCTCCACTCGCTCACCTGATCGTTGCTGAAGCGCGTGAGCCGGTTCTCGCGACTGTTGCCAGCCCAGGTCCACGACGCTCCGGTGGCACCCACCACGCTGCCGAAGCGATCGTTGGCGAGGACATTGACCCACGGCATCGGCGTGTCGTCGTCGCCGCGCAACACCACGGCGTACTCGTGGCCCCTGGCGGTGAAGCCGCCGAGACCGTTGGCGTGCGTGAGCACCGGCGCCACCACCTCGGGCCCCGCGGCCTCGGGAATCGCGTCCTCCGCGCTGCGCGTCATCACTAGTTTCGCCGGCCAGTCCTGCGCGCGCTGCGGCAGACCGAGCTGACCCGCGAGCCCGCCGTGCTCGCCGCTCAACACCGCACGCGCTGCCGCCATGAGCAGTACGCGCTCCGGCTCGGCCATGCCATCGCCGCGCAGCAGGAACACGCCGCCGGGGCGCTGCTTCCCTGCCGCCCACGGGCCGGTCTCGAGCAGCGCCTGGAGCTGTTCGTGGATCTCGTCCAGGTAGCTCGCCGGGTACTCGTTCAGGATCACCACATCGGCGTTCAGGCCCTTGAGCCGCCAGTATTCCTGCGCGCGCAGCGCCTGGCGCACCAGCGACAGGTCGTTCTCCTCGACCACGCGCACGACCATGATCGGCAGGTCCCCCGAGATGCCGTGCGGCCACAGGCCGGGCTGACCCAGCGTGTTGCGCGCAAGATACTCCGGCGCCGCGCGCATTCCCGCGTCGGTCCACAGCACGTGCGAGGCGAGCTGCTCGTAGAGCTGCGCCTCCTCGCTCGAGATGCCGAGGTGGCGCAGCCGCATCTGGGTCTGCGTGGTGGCGAGCGCGAACGTGCGCGCCGCCGAAGCCGGGTCGTCATACTTTTCCGCGAGTGCGATCGCCGCCACGCGAGAAGTCGTGACGCCGGTCGCGAACGACAGGCGCACGAACCCGCCGGGGGCGATGCGCACGCGGCGGCGCAAGCTCAGCACCGGGTCCAGCACCGCACCTGTCGTGCCCGACAGCGCACGGCCATCGAGCGCCAGCGGGTCCTCGGGTGTCCGGCCGCGGCCGATGAAGCGCGCGCGGTCGGTCTCCCACTCCATCGCGCCGTGCACACCGCCCTCCACGCTCAGCACGTGCACGGCCCACGGCGTCATCTCGTCCGGCGCGCGCGGGCGGCGGCCGCACAGCAGTGCCGAACACTCGGGGCGGTACTCGGTCTCGAGGAACAACTTGAGGAAAGTGGGGTGGGCGAGGTCCTCCGCGAGCGGAGCGAGCACCACCTCGACCATGCTCGTCACCTCGATCTCGCGCAGCCGATCGCTGTGATTGATGAGCGAGACGCGCCGCACCTCGACATCGTCTTCGGGCGACACCGTGATCTCCAGCCGGGTCTCGATCTCGTCGTCGGAGCGATTGAAGACGGCCTCGTCGGCCCGGAAGCTCGCGCGGTAACGCTCGGGCTCGCGGCACACCGGCTGGTAGGTGGCGGACCACAGCCGCCCGCTGCGCACGTCGCGCAGGTAGATGAACTGGCTGCCCGGGTCGGAGACGGGGTCCTCGCGCTGACGGGTCACGAGCTGGCCGCGCCAGCTGCTCGAACCGCCGCCGGCATTGGTGACCACCACCGTGTATTGGCCGTTCGAGAGGAAATGGGCGACCGAGTACAGCGTGTGCGGGGTGCGGAACCGCCGCGGCGAGAGCGCGAACGCCGGTGGCTCGACGCGCGCCGACTCCGCGGGCCGCGGCTGGGTGATCGGCACGAAGCGCGGCACGCGTTCCTGCAGCAGCGGCTCGGTGGCCTGCACGCGCGGGTCGGAGTGGAACCGCCGCACCATGGGCGAGCCGAGCACGACATTCGTGAGCGCCAACAGGCTCATGCCCTGATGGTGCGCGAAGAACGCGCGCACGACGTGCACGCGCGGCTCCACCGGTTCGGGCCGATCCTCGGACAGCCGTGACTTGCGCGGCGTGAAGTCGAGTGCCTCGTAGCAGCCCAGCGGGCGCGCCGCGCCCTCGCGCGCCAGGCGGCGGAAGTTCGCCGCCGCTGCGGCGGGATCGACCATCGCGGCGAGCGCGGTGGCGTAGGGCGCGATCACCAGGTCCTCGCTCAAGCCTCGCTTCAGCCCCAGGCCCGGCACCCCGAACGCCTTGTACTGGTAGGTGCCATGCTGGTCCACGACTCCGAAGGCCGATTCGGAAATGCCCCACGGCATGCGCTGGCGGCGCCCGTAGCGGATCTGCGCCGCAACCACCGCGCGACAGGTGTTCTCGAGCAGCGTCTGGGCGTGGCTGCGCAGCACCAGCATCGGCATCAGGTACTCGAACATCGAGCCGCTCCACGCCACCAGCGCGGTCCGTCCCTCGACGCTCACCAGCGCCCGCGACAGCCGGAACCAGTGTTCCTGCGGCACCTGCCCGCGCGCGATGGCGATGAAGCTGGCGAGCCGCGCTTCCGAGGCCAGCAGGTCGTAATATGAGTCGTCGAGCCGGCCCGGGCCCTCGGCGTCTGCGAGCCGGAAACCTATCGAGAAGATGCCGCGTTCGCGGTCATAGAGGAAACTCCAGTTCATGCCGTCGGCCAGCGCATCGCTGCGTACGGCCAGGTCGAGCAGCCGCACGCGCAGGGCGTGGTCTGGCTCGGGGCTCTCCGCCGCGGCGTCGAGCATGCCGACCAGCGAGCGGCCCCAGGCGGCGATGTCGGCCGCGTCGGCTTCGTCCGGGGCCTCGACCTCGATGCGTTCGAGCGAGGCCGACAGCGTCCCGACGAGGCGGCGCGCTTGCGCGAGCCGATGCTGGGCGGGCCCGTCGCCGATGAGCGCCGTGCGCATGCCCTCAAGCGTCCGCATCGCGACCGCGCCGTGTTGCCCCAGCGAAGCCGCCGCGTGCGTGCGTCGTGTCAGCGTGGCCAGGGATTCGCCGAGCACGCCGAGGGTGTCCGCGGCGCCGGCGCACAGGCGCTCCACGTCCTCGGGCGCCTCGGCCAGCTGGCGCAAGCCGGAGGCGAGCGTCATGAGCGAAGCTGCAAGATTGCCGCTGTCCACGGTCGAGACGTAGCGGGGGCGGAGCGGCGCGAGGCTCGTCGAATCGTACCAATTGAGGAGATGGCCTTCGTGGCGTTCCAGCGACTCGACAGTCTCGAGCGTGCGCTCGAGGCTGTCGGCAAGCCGACTCGTGCGCAGATAGCCCAGGTCGTGCGCCGCGAGTGACGACAACAGTCCCAGCCCGATGTTGGTGGGTGAGGTGCGATGCGCGATCCGCAGCTCCGGTGTCTCCTGCACGTTGTCGGGCGGCAGCCAGCGATCCTCGGCGGTGACGAAGCGTTCGAACCAGGCCCACGTGCGGCGAGCGATGCGGCGGAACTGTATGGCGTCGGCTTCACTCAACGCCATGCGCCGCGGCACCACCGGACGCGACAGCCACCACGCGACCACCGGCGAGGCGAGCCACAGCGTGACGAACGGCAGTGCCACGGGAAGCGCGAACGCCCGCATCGGCAGCATGCCCGCCAGTACCGCCACCGCCGCCGCCGGCCCCACCCACAGTTCGGCCACGAACAGCCGCAGGCCCCGGCGCGCGAGCAACCCGGTGGCGCGTGCGGCGGTCGCGGCGGCGGTCTCCCATTCGAGCAGCCGGCGTTGCGTGATCACCATGCGGACGAGCGTGAGCAGGATGGCGTGCAGCATCTCGTAAGCGTGATAGGCCAGCAGCGTGACCTCCAGCAGGACCTGGGCGCCCGCGGTCTGGAACTCGGAGCCGACATCGCGCAGGAACACGCCGACCGGCTGCTGCGGGCGCG
>JAYVCN010000241.1:0-12425 GCA_043749875.1 Candidatus Eiseniibacteriota bacterium
AACTTCTTGTGCGGCGTCACCGACTTCGGCGCCACCACGCACATCCCGCGCTCCAGGTCTTCCTTCTCCACCCCGCGCAGCAACAGCCCGACGTTGTCGCCCGCCATGCAGTCGTCCATCTGCTTCCTGAACATCTCCACGCCCGTCACCACCGTGTCGCGCGTGTCGCGCAGCCCGACGATCTCCACCTTCTCGCCCACCTTCACCCGACCCCGCTCCACGCGGCCCGTGCCCACCGTCCCGCGCCCCGAGATCGAGAACACGTCCTCGATCGGCATCAGGAACGGCTTGTCCACCGGACGGTCGGGCGTCGGGATGTAGTTGTCCACCGCCTCCATCAACTTGAGAATGGGCTCGTTCGCCTTGCCGTCCTTGCCCGCCGCGTCCATCGCCACCTTCGCCGAGCCGCGGATCACCGGGATGTCGTCGCCCGGGAACTCGTACTTCTTCAACAGCTCGCGGATCTCCAGCTCCACCAGGTCCAGCAACTCCGGGTCGTCCACCATGTCGCACTTGTTCATGAACACCACGATGAACGGCACGCCCACCTGGCGCGCCAGCAGGATGTGCTCGCGCGTCTGCGGCATCGGGCCGTCCGCCGCCGACACCACCAGGATCGCCCCGTCCATCTGCGCCGCACCCGTGATCATGTTCTTCACGTAGTCCGCGTGACCCGGGCAGTCCACGTGCGCGTAGTGGCGCGCCTTCGTCTCGTACTCCACGTGAGCCGTCGCGATGGTGATGCCGCGCTCCCGCTCTTCCGGCGCATTGTCGATCGAGCCGTAGTCGCGCACCTGGATCTTCGGGTTGTTCTGCGACAGCACCATCGTGATCGCCGCCGTCAGCGTCGTCTTGCCGTGGTCCACGTGCCCGATCGTCCCCACGTTCACGTGCGGCTTATTGCGCTCGAATTTCTGCTTCGCCATCGCATCACCTCCGTACGGTGCTGTGCGGTTCGTGCTTCACGGCGCTGGGCAACGGCGGACCCAGCCTGTGGCTGGGGGCCTGCCGCTCCGCGCCCGTGCTCTTTGATTTCGCTTAACTCTTCGCCTTGGCGATGATCTCGTCCGCCACCGCCTGCGGCAGCGTGTCGTAGCGCGAGAACTGCATCGAGTACACCGCGCGCCCCTGCGAGATGGAACGCATGCGGGTCGCGTAGCCGAACATCTCTGCCAGCGGGACCGACGCCGCGATGACGCGCGCTGTGCCACGCTGGAACATGCCGCCGATGCGCCCGCGGCGCGACGACAGGTCGCCGATGATGTCACCCATGTACTCCTCGGGCACCACCACCTCGACGTCCATGATCGGCTCGAGCAGGCGGGGCTTGGCCTTCGCGCACGCCTCCTTGAACGCCATGGAGCCGGCGATCTTGAACGCCATTTCGGAGGAGTCGACGTCGTGGTACGAGCCATCGGTGAGGCGCACCATCACGTCGACCATCGGGTAGCCCGCGATGATGCCGTTCTTGAGCGCTTCCTCGATGCCCTTCTCGACTGCGGGGATGAACTCCTTGGGAATCGAACCGCCGACGATCTCGTTCTCGAACGTGAATCCGGTGCCGGCCACCTGGGGCTCGATGCGGATGGTGACGTCCGCGAACATGCCCTTGCCGCCCGTCTGGCGGATGAACCGGTGCCGCTGCTCGGCGGCCGCGGTGATGGTCTCGCGGTAGGCCACCTGCGGCTTGCCGACGTTCGCGTCGACCGTGAACTCGCGCTTCATGCGGTCGACGATGATCTCCAGGTGCAGCTCGCCCATGCCCGAGATGACCGTCTGCGCGGTCTCCTCGTCGGTGCGCACGCGGAACGTCGGGTCCTCCTCGGCCAGGCGCTGGAGCGCCACGCTCATCTTCTCCTCGTCGACCTTGGACTTGGGCTCGATGGCCACGTCCACGACCGGCTCGGGGAACGTCATGGCCTCGAGCACGATGGCGTGGTCGACCGCGCACAGCGTGTGGCCCGTCGTCACCTTCTTGAAGCCGATGCCGGCCGCGATGTCGCCGCACAGCACCTCGGTGATCTCCTCGCGCTTGTTCGCGTGCATCTGCACCAGGCGGCCGATGCGCTCGCGGTTGCCGGTGGTGGCGTTCAGGACGCCGTCACCGGTCGAGCACTTGCCCGAGTAGACGCGGAAGAACGTCAGCTTGCCGACGTAGGGGTCGGTCATGATCTTGAACGCGAGCGCCGAGAACGGATCGGTGTCGCTCGGGTGGCGCTCGATGTGCTCGAACGACTTGGCATCGTGACCCTTGATCGCCGGCTTGTCGAGCGGCGACGGCAGGTAGTCGACGACGGCATCCAACAGCTTCTGGACGCCCTTGTTCTTGAACGCAGAGCCGCACATGACCGGGTTGATGATGCCCGCCAGCGTGCCCTTGCGAATCGCGCGGCGCAGGTCCTCGGACGTGTACGGCTTCTCGTGAAGGTAATCGTCGAGCAGCTGCTCGTCGTACTCGGCCACGGATTCGAGCAGGCGGAAGCGCGCCGCGTTCGCCTGGGCAACCAGGTCGCGCGGAATCTCGCCCTCGATGAGCTTGGTGCCCTGCGTGCCCTCTTCGTACGTGGTCGCGACCATCTCGACCAGGTCGATCGTGCCCGTGAACATGTCGCCAGCGAAGATGGGGACGTTCAACGGCACCGGCTTGGCGCCGAGGCGGTCCTTCATCATCTGCACGACGTTGTCGAAGTCGGCGCCGACGCGGTCCATCTTGTTGACGAACGCGATGCGCGGGACGCTGTACTTATCAGCCTGGCGCCACACCGTCTCGGACTGCGGCTCGACGCCGCCCACCGCGCAGAACACGGCGACCGCGCCGTCGAGGACGCGCAGCGAGCGCTCCACCTCGACGGTGAAGTCCACGTGCCCCGGGGTATCGATGATGTTGATGCGGTGCTCGCGCCACTGGGCGGTGGTGGCGGCGGAGGTGATGGTGATGCCGCGCTCGCGCTCCTGCTCCATCCAGTCCATCGTGGCGGCGCCGTCGTGCACTTCGCCGGTGCGGTGGATGCGACCGGTATAAAAGAGCACGCGCTCGGTCAAGGTCGTCTTGCCGGCGTCGATATGGGCCATGATCCCGATATTTCGGTATTTTTCGAGCGGAGTCTGCCGAGCCATGGGCTCAAGACCTCTGGGTTGTTCTGGACTTCGGGTACACCACCTGCCTTTCGGTGAAGAAAGTGCGGTGATGAGACGTTCGTTCAGCCGCGAACAGTTGAGATCCCGCGCTGAGCTTGCGCTCCGCAGAACCCAGACCGGAGTGGAGCCGGTCTTCGTCACGACCGAGTTACCAGCGGTAATGCGCGAAAGCCTTGTTGGCCTCCGCCATCTTGTGCGTGTCCTCGCGCTTCTTGACCGCGCCGCCTTCGTTGCGCGACGCCGCCATCAGCTCGTTCGCGAACTTCTCCGCGAACGTGTGGTCCGCGCGACCGCGCGCGAACGAGATGATCCAGCGCGTCGCGAGCGCGTTCCTGCGTTCCGGACGGACTTCCACCGGCACCTGGTAGTTCGCGCCACCGACGCGGCGCGACTTCACTTCCAGGACCGGCTTGACGTTGTTCATGGCGAGCTTCAAGACAGCCATGGCTTCCTGGCTGGTCTTCTCCTCGATCATGGTCATGGCCTTGTAGAAATGGCCCTCCGCGATCGAGCGCTTGCCCCCACCCATGATCGCGTTGATGAAGCGCGTCACGAGCACGCTGTCGTACTTCGGATCCGCGGCCGACTCGCGGCGCGGGACGTAACCTTTGCGAGGCATCTTTGAACCTCTATGAGATATGTAGATCTTGCGCGCCGCTGGTGCGCACGAAGCTCAGCGCGCCGGAGGCGCGCGACCTGAAACGCCTACTTGCTCTTGGTGCCGTACTTCGACCGGCTCTGCTTGCGACCGCTGACTCCGCTAGCGTCCAACGTGCCGCGCACGATGTGATAGCGCACGCCGGGAAGGTCCTTCACGCGGCCCCCGCGGATGAGCACGATCGAGTGTTCCTGAAGATTGTGGCCCTCGCCGGGAATGTAGGCAGTGACCTCGATACCATTGGTGAGCCGCACGCGGGCCACTTTGCGCAGCGCCGAGTTCGGCTTCTTGGGCGTGGTCGTGTACACGCGAGTGCAGACGCCACGCTTCTGCGGACACGCCTTCAAAGCGGGCGCGCCGGTCTTGCTCTTCTGTGGCCGCCGCCCATGACGGACGAGCTGGCTCAAGGTGGGCACAGTCAAACCCCCAAAGACTTTTCGAGAACCGCAATGAATTCCGCTGGTTTCAGCCGGATCGCGCGGGTTGTGGGCACGGCATCGAGATAAGTTGAGGCTACGCCGTGGACCGCGCAGGGCGAGCAATCTAGGCTGTTGAACGCTGATGTGTCAAGTTGGATGACCGCCAGGCGCCCCGTGTTGGGGGCCCCGGCGACGTCCGTGGTGATGCTTTGTCAGGCCATTGTTCAGGCGGTCCTGGCCCCGTCGTCCTCGATCTCGAGGCTCGGAGGCTGGATCTCCTTCTCGGCTTCGAGCCGCACCCGCCGGTAGACCGGAAGACCGGTCCCGGCCGGGATGAGATGCCCGATGATGACGTTCTCCTTGAGTCCGCGCAGCTGGTCCACCTTGCCGTGGATCGCCGCTTCGGTGAGCACACGGGTAGTCTCCTGGAACGAGGCCGCCGAGATGAAGCTCTCGGTGGACAGCGAGGCCTTGGTGATGCCCAGCAGCAACGGCAGGAACGTGGCCGGTTGCTGGCCCTCGTTCGCCATCTTCTCGTTCTCCTCGAGCACCATGAGCCGGTCCACGTGCTCGCCCTCGAGGTAGGCGGTGTTGCCCGGATCGTCGATGCGCACCTTCTGCAGCATCTGGCGCACGATGACCTCGATGTGCTTGTCGTCGATGCGCACGCCCTGCAGCCGGTAGACCTCCTGGATCTCGTTCACGAGGTACTCCTGAACCTCCTCGATGCCCTTGATCTTCAGGATGTCGTGCGGATTGATCGGTCCTTCCGTGAGCCGGTCGCCGGCGCGCACGACGCTGCCATTCTGCACGTAGACGTGGCGGCCCTGCGGGATCAGCGCCTCCTGCGGCTTGGTCCGGTCGGTGTCCCCGGATTCGACCGCGCGCTGCACGGTCTCCGAGTCGGGCGTGATGACGAACTTGCGCATGCCGCGCGTGACGCCCACGTATTCCACCGTGCCGTCGATCTCGGCCACGATCGACGCATCCTTCGGCCGGCGCGCCTCGAACAACTCGGCGACGCGCGGGAGCCCCCCGGTGATGTCGCGGGTCTTCGAAGCTTCGCGGCGGATCTTGACCAGCACCTCGCCGGCCCCCACGCGCTGGCTATCACGGACTTCGAGACGGGCGCCGGTGGGCAGCGGGTAGTGGCCCAGCTTGTGACCCTGGGCATCGAGGATGTCGATGGCCGGCTGCATCTCCTTGTTGCGATCTTCCATGATCACGAGCAGCTTCAGGCCCGACGTATCGTCGACCTCGTCGCGGACGGTGACCTTCTCCTTGATATCCACGAAGCGCACCACGCCCGACTGCTGCGTGACGATGGGGTTGTTGTAGAGGTCCCATTCGAACAGCAGCGTATCGGCCTTGACCACGGTCCCGTCCTGGACGAACAGATGCGCACCGTAGGGCACGTTGTAGCGCTGCTTCACACGCTCGCCTTCCATCAACTCCAGTTCGGCGCCGTGCGACACACACACCCACATGTTGCCGTCGTGATCGGCGCCCGTGTACTGGACCGAGTCCAGGTCCACGAAGCGCACGATGCCCGGATCCTTGGCCTCGATCTTCGACGACTCGACGATACGGCTGGCCGTGCCGCCGATGTGGAACGTGCGCAGCGTGAGCTGCGTGCCCGGCTCGCCGATCGACTGCGCGGCGATGACGCCGGTGGCCTCGCCCAGGTCCACCAGGCGGCCAGTCGCGAGGTTGCGCCCGTAGCACTTGGCGCACACGCCGCGGCGGGCGTCGCAGGTGAGCACGGAGCGGATGCGCATCTTCTGCAGGCCGGCCTTCGCCGCCTCGTCGACACGCCGCTGCACCACCTCGTCGATCATCTCGCCACTTTCGACGATGACCTCGTTGGTGATCGGATGAATGACCTCGTCGGCGGCGACGCGGCCGAGGATGCGGTCCGCGAGCGGCTCGATGATGTCTTCGCCATCCTTCAAGGCACCCACCGACAGGCCGCGGATGGTGCCGCAGTCCTCCTCGTTGATGATGACGTCCTGCGCCACATCCACGAGACGGCGGGTGAGGTAGCCGGCATCCGCGGTCTTCAACGCAGTGTCGGCCAGCCCCTTGCGCGCGCCGTGCGTCGAGATGAAGTACTCGAGCACGGTCAGGCCTTCCTTGAAGTTATGCACGACCGGTGACTCGATGATCTCGCCGATGCCGCCGGTGATCTTCTTCTGCGGTTTTGCCATGAGCCCGCGCATGCCGGCCAGCTGGCGGATCTGCTCGCGGTTACCGCGCGAACCGGAATCGGCCATCATGAAGATGGGGTTGAATCCGTCGCGCTCGCCGCGCAGGCCCTCGAACGTCACCTGTTCCACCGCCGTCGTGGCGTGCGTCCAGGTATCGATGACCTTGTTGTAGCGCTCACCTTCGGTGATGGCGCCGTTGCGGTAGGCGGTGTTGATGCGGTCCACATCGCCGCGCGCCGTGGCGATGATGCCGTCCTTCTCGGGCGGAATGCGCACGTCGTCGATGCCCACCGTGAACGCGCCCTGGGTGGCGTACTGGAAGCCCAGGTCCTTGAGCGCGTCGAGCAGGTCGGACGTCACCTCGCTGCCGAGCTTGGCATAGCTGTCGCCGACGATGTTCTCGAGCTTCTTCTTGTCCATCGTGTAGTTGTGGAAGCCGAGGTCGCGCGGCACCACGTCGTTGAACAGCACGCGCCCGGCGGTGGTGATGATCCACCCGGTCGGATCGGGCCGCGGCAGCGGCACGCTCGAGGACTTGACCGCGATGCGGCCGTGCAGATTGATCTCCTTGTTGTCGTACGCCGCGCGCACCTCGTCCGGGCTGTAGAACTTCTTCAGCCGCTTCGGATCCGTGAGCGCGAGGTCATGCTCCGCCGCACGCGGATCGAGCAGGTCGCCACGATCCTTGGTGAGGTAGTGGCAGCCGAGCACGATGTCCTGGTGCGGCGTCGCCAACGGCCGGCCATTTGCCGGGGACAGGATGTTCTGCGTGGACAGCATGAGCAGGCTGGTCTCGATCTGCGCCTCGAACGACAGCGGCACGTGCACGGCCATCTGGTCGCCGTCGAAGTCGGCATTGAACGCCTGGCACACCATCGGGTGGATGCGGATGGCCTTGCCCTCGACCAGCACCGGTTCGAAGCCCTGGATGCCCAGGCGGTGCAGCGTCGGCGCACGGTTCAGCAGCACCGGGTGGTTCTCGATGATCTCACCGAGGATGTCCCAGACCTCGGGCTTCTCGCGCTCGACCAGCCGCTTGGCGCTCTTCACCGTCTGGACGAAGCCGCGGTCTTCCAGCTTCCGGATGATGAACGGCTTGAACAGTTCGAGCGCCATGTTCTTCGGCAGCCCGCACTGATTAAGCTTCAGCTCCGGACCGACGACGATCACGGAACGGCCCGAGTAGTCCACGCGCTTGCCGAGCAGGTTCTGGCGGAACCGGCCCTGCTTGCCCTTGAGCATGTCGGACAGCGACTTCAACGGCCGGTTACCCTGGCCACGCACGGCGCGGCTGCGGCGACCGTTGTCGAACAGCGCGTCGACCGCCTCCTGCAGCATGCGCTTCTCATTGCGCAGGATGACCTCGGGCGCCTTGATGTCCATGAGCTTCTTCAGGCGGTTGTTACGGTTGATGACGCGGCGGTAGAGGTCGTTCAGGTCCGAGGTCGCGAAGCGTCCGCCCTCGAGCGGCACGAGCGGTCGCAGGTCCGGCGGTAGCACCGGCACGCACTCGAGGATCATCCACTCCGGCCGGTTGCCGCTGTGGCGGAACGCCTCGACGATGCGCAGGCGCTTCAACAGCTCCTTCTTGCGCTGGACGCTGGTTTCCATTTTCGCCTGCGCGCGCAGGTCGGTCGACAGCTCCTCGAGGTCAAGCTCACCCAGGAGATCGCGGATGGCCTCCGCCCCCATTTTGGCTTTGAGCGCCGCATCCGGCTGTTCGTCGACGACCTCGTTGTACTGGTCCTCGGTGATGATCTCGCGCTTCTTGAAGCCGGTCTTGCCCGGCTCGATCACCACGTAGCTCTCGTAGTAGAGAATGCGCTCGAGGTCGCGGATGCTCATGTCCAGAAGGTGGCCGATGCGCGACGGCACGCCCTTGAAGAACCAGATGTGCGACACCGGCACGGCCAGCTCGATGTGACCGAGCCGCTCGCGGCGCACCTTGGCCTGTGTCACCTCGACGCCGCAGCGATCGCACACCACGCCCCGGTAGCGGATGCGCTTGTACTTGCCGCAGTTGCACTCCCAGTCCTTGACCGGGCCGAAGATCTTCTCGCAGAACAAGCCGTCCTTCTCGGGCTTGAACGAGCGGTAGTTGATGGTCTCCGGCTTGGTGACCTCGCCGTGCGACCAGCTGCGGATCACATCCGGCGAAGCCAGCCGGATGCGAATCTGGTTGAAGCTGATCTTGCGGCGCTGGTCGCGGTCTTCGAAGCGGCCGAAGCCCATGCGGGTGGTCGCGGCGTTCAGCGTCGCCTGCAGATCGGTGTCCTGGATCATTTATAGCACTCCCTTTGGCCACGCCCACCGCCCCGGACCCATCCGTTCGGATGGGTGCCCTGGGAGCAGCGAGCCGTCACGGCCGAACACGTACGGGAACTCGCTCAGGTCGTTTCCTCGAATTGGACTTCCAGACAGAGACTCTGGAGCTCCTTGACGAGCACGTTGAAGGACTCCGGCGTGCCGGGCTCGGGCGGGTTCTCGCCCTTCACGATCGCTTCGTAGATCCGCGACCGGCCGCCCACGTCGTCGCTCTTCACCGTGAGGAGTTCCTGCAACGTGTAGGCCGCCCCGTACGCCTCGAGCGCCCACACTTCCATCTCACCGAAGCGCTGCCCGCCGAACTGCGCCTTGCCGCCCAGCGGCTGCTGGGTGACGAGCGAGTACGGACCGGTCGAGCGCGCGTGGATCTTGTCATCCACCAAGTGGCTCAGCTTGAGCATGTACAGGTATCCCACCGTCACGCGCTGGTCGAACTCATCGCCCGAGCGGCCATCGTGCAGCACGACCTTGCCGTCTTCCGGCAGGCCGGCCGCGCGCAACTCGGCCTTGATCTCGTCCACCGTGGCCCCGGCGAATACCGGCGTCGCGCACGTGTAGCCCTGCTCGTGCGCGGCCCAGCCCAGGTGCACCTCGAGGATCTGGCCGATGTTCATGCGCGACGGCACGCCGAGCGGATTCAGGACGATCTCCACCACCTCGCCGTTGGGCAGGTAGGGCAGGTCTTCCTCGGGCACGATGCGCGCGACGACACCCTTGTTGCCGTGGCGTCCGGCCATCTTGTCGCCCACCGACAGCTTGCGGCGCTTGGCGATGTACACCTTGACCAGCTTGACCACGCCCGGCGGCAGTTCGTCGCCGCGCGTGACCTTCTCGATCTCCTTCTCGAGCTCCTTCTCGCAGCGGGTGAACGCGTTCTGGGCGTTGTTCATGGCCTTCCAGAACCGCTCGTTCACGCGCTCGTCCTCGGTCACCGGCGTGCCCCATGCCAGATCGTCGAGGTCCAGCTCTTGAAGAAAGTCCGCCGCGTACTTGCGGCCCTTGCGCGCCAGCAGCTCCCCGCTGGCCGCGCTCTTCAGCACGTTCACCAGCTGCTCGTCGAGGATGTGCTTGGCGTTCGACAGGCGCACGTCGGCGATGCGCTCGCGCTCCTTCTTGGACTCGCGGCGCAGCTTCTCGATCTTCTTCTTCTCCTGCACCTTGGTGGTCTCGTCCTTCTCGCGGCGCGAGAACACCTTGATGTCGATGACGATGCCATCCATGCCCGGCGGGGCCTTGAGCGAGGCGTCGCGCACATCCCCAGCCTTGTCGCCGAAGATGGCCTTCAGCAGGCGCTCCTCTGGCGACAGCTCCTGCTCGCCCTTCGGGGTCACCTTGCCGACCAGGATGTCGCCCTGGCGCACGCGGGCGCCCGTGCGAATGACGCCCTCCTCGTCGAGGTTCTTGACCGCTTCCTCGGACACGTTCGGGATCTCGCGCGTGATCTCCTCCACGCCGCGCTTGGTGTCGCGGACCTGGAGCTCGAACTCCTCGATGTGCACCGAGGTGAACACGTCGTTCTTGATCAGCTTCTCGCTGACCAGGATGGCGTCCTCGTAGTTGTAGCCGGCCCACGGCACGAACGCCGACAGCACGTTGCGGCCGAGAGCCAGCTCCCCGTCGCGCGTGGCCGGGCCGTCCGCGATCACGGCGCCCTTCTTGACCCGCGTCCCCTCGGCCACCGTCGGCCGCTGGTTCAGGCACGTGTCCTGATTCGAGCGGCGGAACTTGGTGAGCCGGTACATGTCGAGGTTCGGCTGCTCGGAGTAATCGAACTCGGGCTCGTCCTCGTCGCGCTCGTAGCGGATCGCGATCATCTCGCCCGACACGAACTCGACCACGCCCGAGCGGCGCGCCAGCACCAGCGCGCCCGAATCCTCGGCGACCTTGTCCTCGAGCCCGGTGCCCACCAGCGGGGCCTCGGTCACGAGCAGCGGCACCGCCTGGCGCTGCATGTTGGAACCCATCAGCGCGCGGTTGGCGTCGTCATGCTCGAGGAACGGGATCAGCGCCGCGGCCGGCGACACCAGCTGGATCGGCGACACGTCCATGAAGTCGACGTCCGCGCGGTCCACGGTCGGGTACTCACCGCGCGACCGCACGGTGAGCGTGGGCTCGCCCAGGCCCCCGGTCTTCTTGTCGAACGGCGTGTTGGCCGGCGCGATGCGCGCGCGGTCTTCCACGTCCGCCGCCAGGAACTCCGGCTTCTTCCTGTCCACCATGCCCTCGCTGACCCGGAAGTACGGCGTCTCGAGGAAGCCGAACTCGTTCACCTTGGCGTAGGTGGACAGCGACGAGATCAGCCCGATGTTCGGGCCTTCCGGCGTCTCGATGGGGCAGACGCGACCGTAGTGCGTGTAGTGCACGTCACGCACCTCGAAGCCGGCGCGGTCACGCGTCAGCCCGCCCGGTCCGAGTGCGGACAGGCGGCGCTTGTTCGTGAGCTCCGCCAACGGGTTGGTCTGGTCCATGAACTGCGACAGCTGGCTCGATCCGAAGAAGCTCTGGATCACCGCCGAGATGGTGCGCGAGTTCACGAGGTCCGTCGGCGTGATCTGTTCCTGGTCCTGCAGCGACATGCGCTCGCGGATGATGCGGGCCATGCGCGCCAGCCCGATGTTGAACTGGTTCGCGAGCAGCTCGCCCACCGAGCGCACGCGCCGGTTGCCCAAGTGATCGATGTCGTCGGTGACCGCCGGATCCTCGTGGTTGGCCTCGTTGACCATCGCCCCACCGGTGCGCAGCAGCACCAGGTACTTGATGATGACGATGAAGTCCTCGCGGCACAGCGTCGTGTGCGACAGGTCGGGGACGCCGAGGCCGAGCTTCTTGCGCACGTCACGGCCGGGCAGCAGCGCCTCGTGCGGCAGCTTCTGGTTCAGCTTGTAGCGGCCGACGCGCGCGAGGTCATACCGTTTCGGGTTGAAGAACAGCTTGTTCAGGATCTCGCGGGCGGAGTCCGCACGCGGCGGCTCGCCCGGGCGCAGCAGGTTGTAGATGCGGTGCAGCGCCTCTTCCTGCGACTTCGTCTGATCCTTGCGCAGGGTGTTGCGGACGAGGTCGGCTTCGTCCTGGTGCGGGATGATGAACACCTCGAGCTTATCGAGGCCGGACTTCTTGAGAATTTCGACCTTCTCGGCCGTGATGTCTTCATTCGCCTCGAGCAGGATCTCGCCCGTGGCTTCGTCCATCAGGTCTTGAGCACACACACGCCCGAGGGCGGTCTCCGCTTTCTTGCCCTTCACTTCGAGCAAGTCCTTCTCGTAGAAAAGCTCCAATATCTCGCGGTCCGACACGAACCCCAATGCCCGCAGCAGCACCGTCACGGGCAGCTTGCGCTTCCGGTCGATGTGCACGTGCATGATGTCGTTCACGTCGAGCGAGAACTCCACCCACGAGCCGCGGTACGGGATGATGCGCGCGTTGTAGAGCTGCTTGCCGTTCGGGTGCGTCATCTCGTCGAAGAACACCCCGGGCGAACGGTGGAGCTGCGACACGATCACGCGCTCCGCACCATTGATGATGAACGTGCCGCTGTCGGTGATCAGCGGCAGCTCGCCGAGGTAGACCTCCTGCTCGATGACGTCCTTGTCCCGCTTGACGCCTTCGACTTCCTCGCGCGTGTTCAGGCGCAGGCGCGCCTTGAGCGGCGCCGAGTACGTGAGGTCACGCTCGACGCAC
>JAYVCN010000242.1:0-2677 GCA_043749875.1 Candidatus Eiseniibacteriota bacterium
GGGCAGATCTGGCCGCGGATCTCGCCACCGGGCGACGTGCCGGTGTGGATGTTCACGTACATGCGCCCGGCAAGCAGCGCTTCCTCGTCCGCTTCGGCATAGTTCCACGTGCCGACCTTCGGGCTGCCCGCGGGCAGTGCGACCTTCACGCCCGCAGGTGTCCCGTGCAGGGCGTTGCCATGGATGTGCGCCGCGCTCTCGGGGGAGTTCAAGCCGTCGTAGCGGACGTAGTACGACAGCACATTGGCTGCCGTGTCCACGGTGAACGTGGCGAAGCCGCGCCCATTCGTGCTCACCGCCGGCGTCTCCTGCGCGCCGTCGAGCGTGGCGTTCAGCGGCACGATCTGGCCGCGGAGCTCGCCGCCCGGGAACGCTGTGCTGTGCACGTTCGCGTAGCACAGGCCGTTGAGCAGCAGCGACTGCTGGGCCTCTGTGAAGTTCCACACGCCGACCTTCGGGTTGCCGGCGGGCAGCGCCACCAGCACGCCCGCGTTGGTGCCGGGCGAGGAGGTCACGCTGCCGTGGATGTGTGCCGCACTCTCGGTGCCGAGCAGGCGCGAGTAGACGATGCGGTAGCTGGCCGTGTTCGCGTCCGTGTCGATGACGAACCGCCCGGCGCCGAACGCACGCGAGCCGGTGACGACCGGGTTCTCCTGGATCGGGCTCAGAACGCAGTTGTAGACGAACACTTCGGCATGCGCGGAGCTGGTCGCGAGCGACGCGGCCGCGAACAGCGACAGGCCGAGGATGCTGAGGGTGCGACGGCGAGGGGTCGTCATGGATACTCCTGCACAGAAGGGACGCGGTCCGGGCACGCGGAAGGGGTACCGGCGGCCGGTCACCAGCCTCGGGGGATGTGAGCCGAGCCGGTAGGGTGGGAACTCCAAGCGGTAACCTACTTTATAAGAGTGATGCGTCATCCGCTTGGAGTCGAGGGAAAACCTTCAGCTGTGACGTGACTTGAAAGAGGACGGACCTGCGGCCAGGCGCAGCGCGTCCCAGCAACCATTCGTATGTGTGGACGCGACAACCGGCCCCATGCCGGACCACATTCCGCAGACCGGTTGCCGTTGCTCGTGCAGGCCCGTTCGCAGCACGCGGACCCCCTCGGCCGATGCGCGCAGGTGGCGGCGCCTGAACCCATCGCTTGCGCGGGCCCCCCCCTCGCTGGTGCGACACCGCGCCGGCTTGTTAGCCTGCGGGCCGTGCTCCCCCACACACTCGCCGCAGCTGTCGTTGCAGATGGACCGCGCCAGGAGTTCACCCCGCGTGCCGTCGTCGCCGCTCTGGTCATCCAGCCGAACCGAGTCTCACGCGAGGGAACCGTGACATGAGCCACGCCGACACCACGCCACCTGCCCCGCTGCCGGCTGACGCCGAGTTCGACATCACCATCGTCGGCGCCGGTCCGGTGGGCCTGTTCGCCGCGTTCTACGCGGGCTTGCGCACGATGAAGGTGAAGATCGTGGACAGTCTCGCCGAGCCGGGCGGCCAGCTCGCGGCGCTCTACCCGGACAAGTACATCTACGACGTGGCGGGCTTCCCCAAGGTGAAGGCCAAGGCGCTCGTGGACGAGCTGGTCGAGCAGGCCATGCAGTACCAGCCCACCCTGTGCCTGGGCGAGCAGGCGACCACACTGAGTGCCGTGGACGGCGGCTATGTCATCGCCTCCGAGTTGGGGACCCGGCACCGCAGCAAGACCGTGCTGCTCACGGCTGGCATCGGCTCCTTCGCGCCGCGCAAGCTCACCGACGCTTCGCTCGCGCGCTACGAGGGCCATGGGCTTCACTACGTGCTGCCGGGGCTCGATGTGTTCCGCGGCCGCCGCGTGCTGCTGCTGGGCGGCGGCGACTCGGCGGTGGACTGGGCACTGCACCTCGAGCCGCTGGCTTCAGAGCTGACGCTGATCCATCGCCGCGACCAGTTCCGCGCGCATGAAGACAGCGTGCACAAGCTGCATGCATCGCGCTGCAAGGTGGTGCCGTTTCACGAGCTCAAGACGCTCGAGGGCGACGGTCGCATTGAGCGCGCGGTGATCTACGATAACCGCAGCAAAGCGGAGTCGACGCTGGCGGTGGACGACGTGGTGGTGAATTTCGGCTTCGTCGCCAACCTCGGCCCGTTGAAGACGTGGGGGCTCAACATCAAGGCCAACGCGCTCGAGGTGAGCCAGAAGATGGAGACCAACCTGCCTGGCGTCTTCGGCGCCGGAGACCTGGTCGCCTACCCCGGCAAGCTCAAGCTCATCGCCACTGGCTTCGGCGAGGCCGCCATGGCGGTCTGTGGCGCCAAGATGCTGGTGGACCCGGCGGCGCGTTACTTCCCGGGCCACTCATCGGAGACCAAGGAAGAGAGCAGTTCCAGCGCCTAGGGCCCGCGCCGCTGAACAGGTGGGCAGGCTGGCGCGGGACCCGCGCCCCCCAGCCCGCGTGTTCGCTATTGAACGCCCCTGCCCGGGAGCCTACCCTTCCGGCATCAATGCGCCGCTCCTTCCCACGCGAGATGGCCTCGCTCGAGGCGATCGTGGCCTTCGTGCGCGAGTTCCTCGCGCGCGAGGGTCTGGGCGAGCACGCGGCGTACGACATCGACCTCGTACTGGAGGAGTTGTTCACCAACCTGGTCAAGTACGGCCGGGGGGCCCGCGGTGACGTGGAGATCTCGCTCGAGCGCGGCCCCG
>JAYVCN010000243.1:0-8919 GCA_043749875.1 Candidatus Eiseniibacteriota bacterium
CCTGCGCTTCCACCGCGGGGTTCCACCACGGGTCCAGCAGCATCACGTAGCTCGCGGCGGTAAGGTTCAACCCGGTGCCGCCGGCGCGCAGCGAGATCAGGAACACGCACGGCTCGGCATCCTGCTCGAAGCCGGCCACCACGCGCTCGCGATCGGTGGTGGCGCCCGTGAGCATGTGAAACGCGATCTTCCGCTGCCGCAACTCGGCGCGCACCAGCTCGAGCGCCTTCACGAACTGCGAGAACACCAGCACCTTGTGGCCCTCGGCCAGGATCGGCTCGAGCAAGTCGAACAGTGCCTCGAACTTGCCCGAGCCGAGACTCGCGAGCCCGCCGGCGAGCTGGGGGTGGCAGCAGATCTGCCGCAGCCGCGTGAGCGCGGCCAGGATCTCGATCTTGTGCTCGTTCAGCCCGCCGCCCGCGGCCATCCTGGCGATCTGCTCACGCGCGCGCGCCAGTTCGGCCAGGTAGAGCTTCCGCTGCCCGGCGGTCATCTCGCAGTCGCGCCGCTCCTCGATGCGGTCGGGCAGTTCGGGGGCGACATCGCGCTTCAACCGCCGCAGCAGCATCGGCCGCAGCTTGGCGGCCAGCAGACGGCGGTTGTGAACGGGCGCGTCGGCGCGGTCGAAGCGTTGCACGAACGCATTCTGCGTGCCGAGATAGCCGGGGTTCACGAACCGGACGATGCTCCAGAGATCGAGCGCACGGTTCTCGAGCGGCGTGCCGGTGAGCGCCAGCCGATGGGAGCTCTGCAACTGGCACATGGCGCGCGACACGGCGGCGACGGGGTTCTTGATGGTCTGTGCCTCATCGGCGATCACGGCGAACAGCTCCTGCTCCTGCCACGCCTCGATGTCGCGGCGCAGGAGCGCGTAGTTGGTGATGGCCAGGTCCACGCGCGAGAGCTTGCGCATCTGCCCCGCGCGGCCGGCGCCACTCGCCAGGCGCGCCACTCGCAGCCCGGGAGCAAAGCGCGCTGCCTCGCGCTCCCAGTTGTGCATCACCGAGGCGGGGCAGACCACCAGCGCGGGGCCGGGCTTGCGCGCGCCCTTGCGCAGGTGCAGCAGCCACGCCAGCGCCTGCACGGTCTTGCCGAGTCCCATGTCGTCGGCGAGCACGGTACCCATGCCGAGCGACGAGGCGTGCGCCAGGAAGTCGAGCCCGTCGCGTTGGTACGGGCGCAGTTCGGCGGTGAGCCCCTTGGGCAGCGGGCAGCGCGGCAGACCCGTGAACGCCAACACGCGGCGTCGCAACGCGCGCACCGCCTCGATCGCGGCCGGGTCGGCGCCCATGCGCTCGAATGCCTCGAGGCTCTCGGGGCGCGCCTGTGCCAACTGCCAGAGCGTGAGCGTCTGCTCGCCCGCGCCGGGCTCGATGCCGAGATCGGCGAGCGTGTCCATGGCCTGCTCGTGCACGCCAAGCGTGTCGCGCCGCGCCCAGCCACCGCTCAGCTTGACCCATGGCTCGCGTGCCGAGCGCAGCCTCGCCAGGTCGGCGTCGGTGACGGCATTGCCCTCGGCTTCCCACTCGGCCGAGACGGCGAACATGTCCACGCCGCTCGGCCGCGCGCTCAGGCGCGGCACGAGCAGCCGGTCGTGCCCGAGCAGCTCCACGAGCGCGCGATTGCCGAGCCAGCGCACGCCGGCGGGGCGACGCTGCCACGCCTCGGCCAGCCGGGGCACCGTGCGCGGCGTGAGCTTCACCCACCAGCCCTCGGCCGGGCGCGGCCGGCGGTCGCGCTCGCGCTCGGCGGCGACCAGCGACGGGTGCGCATCGAGCACGCGCAACCACTCGATGATCGGCGCCACGCACCGTGGCTCGGGTGCGTGCAGCCACGCACGCCGCGGGTCGGCTCCCGTGGGCGTTGCGGCCTCGGCAGGTGTGGCGTCCGCGCGTGGCGTTCCGGCAAGCGCTGCGGATTCGACAGCCGGCGCATCCGCGTGCGGAGCCCCCGCGCCATCACCCGTCGGGCCAGCGGCCCCGGGCTCGAACTCGACCGGTGCATCACGCCCGGGAGCTCGCGGGTCACCACCCACCTCCGCCCAGCGTTCGTCCGCCGAGTACTCGAACACGCGGGCGTCATCGGGGAGTGAGCCAGCCGCGGGCCACTCGATCCCCGGCGTGTGCGCGACGAGCCTGACTTGCAATCGGTCGAACTCATCGAGCGCCAACAGCACCACGGGGCTCACCGCGTGCACCGCCGTGAGCGCGGCCAGCGAGTTCGCGCCAGCGGGCAGCGCCGACGCCAGCGCGCGCACGATCGGCGCACCGCTCTTGCGCGACAGCGGCACCACGGGCGTGCGCGCCATGAGCTTCAACAGTTCGGACGGAAGCGCCTCGGCCAGCGGATGGAGCACGCCATCGCTCACCACGTGGACAGCTTCCTCGGCGTAGATGCTCGAGCCCGCGAACAGCAGCAGCACTTCTGCGTGCGGCCGGCGACGGCCGCCGGGCCACACCGCGAACAATTCAAGCTGCGCGTCGTCGCCTGCAGCGGCCGGATCGAGCAACGGCAGCAGTCGCGCCGGCGTGGGATCGAACCGGACCGCGCTCCCGGGCGCGATGCCCGCGCGGGCTGCCGCGGGTGGCAGCGTGTCGCTCCAGAACACGTCGAGGGAGGGCAGGATCGAGTTCAGTAGTCCCACCACCGGGGCACGCCGCGTGCCACCGGCCCAGTAGCCACCCGCCTGCAACAACAGCTGCGCGGTGATGATGTCTTCGAGGAGTGCGGTGTGCTCGGCGGAGAGCAGCCCGGGATCCGAGGCCAGCTTGGAATGCAGCGTGCGGAGCTGCTCGAGATTCCGCGGCTCGTCATCGAGCCGCGCCGAACGCACTCGCGTCTCGGCGGCGGCCCGCCAGCCGCCGTTCATGCTGGGGGTGAGCGACAACACCACGCGCAGTTGGAATCGCGGGTGGCGGTGCTGCGTGCTGGCCCATTGCACGAGCTGGCGTTCGATCTCGGGGCGCTGGCCCAGCGCCGCGCGCCGGGCGAGGTCGGGGCGATCGCGGAACGGCTCGAGCGCGGCGGGCAGCCTGCCGCCGTGCCAGCGCGCGAGCTCCTGCGCGAGCGTCCAGGCGACCAGCTCCGGATCGCTTTGTTCGAGGATCTCGTGGAGGACTCCATGCATCCCCGTCACGAGGTGGATGCCCTCGGCGCTCAAGAGCCGGGTGAGGATCGCGGCGCGCTGGTAGGGATCGCGCGACTCCTGCAGCGCTTGCAACGTGTCCGGCGGCGGCTTGGGGGGTGGGGGAGGTGGTGGCGGCGTGCGCGGCACGACGCGCGCTGCGGCATGCGGCAGCGCGCACGACGCGGCGTCGGAGCGGGCTACTGCCGCTCCACGGTCCGGGAGCAGCCCCATGAGCAGGCGCGTCACGTCTTCCGTGGGCACTCCCAATCCGTCCTCGAGCAGCGACATCACCAGCGCACCGAGCGCATACGCGTGCTTGCACTCCTGCCCCACCGGGCAGGTGCAGTCCGCGCGCCAGCCCAAACGGTCCAGTCGCCACGTCGTGGTGTAGCGCGACGTGCCCTGCACGACGGCCGAGATGCTGCCGGGGCCGAACACGGGATCGGTGACACGCCCCGTGTTGAAATAATCGCGGCCGCGGTAGCGGGTGCGCGGCGTCATGTCCTCGAGCGCGATGAACAGGTCGTCGAACACACCATCGGCGAGCTGTCGCACCTGCTTGGGCGTCATGCGGGAAACCACGTCGAGGGTCTCGAGGGTGGGAGCGGAGGGGAAGGGGTGTGCGAATGGTCGCGCAGCTGACCGGGACCGATTCCCGCGGTGGCCGCGGTTGCTCAACGTAAGCCAGCGCGACCCTCACGGGATATCAGGAATCAGGTGGCGATTGCAACAGTTTTCGATGAGCGCGGCTGCGGTATCCTGCGTGCGTCATCGCGAGCAGCCTTCGAACCGCAACGCTTGTGGGGGAGCGGAAATGCCCGAAGAACCGGAGATCGAGACCGAGCGCCTGCACGAGGCCATCCACGAGGAGCTCGAGAGGGACGGCAGTTCGTTCCTCAAGCACATCGCGCTCACCACGGCGATCCTGGCGGCGCTCGCTGCCATCGCCTCGATGCGTGCCGGCGATACCGTGAATGAAGCGCTGGTGCTCAAGACCGAATCCGCGCGCTTGCAGTCGCAGGCGTCGGATCAGTGGGCCTACTACCAGGCCAAGGGCATCAAGGCCGCCATCCAGCGGTCCTCGCAATCGCCGTGGTTGGCGGGCCACCAGCCGCCGCCGCCGGAACTCGAGCAGGCGGCCGCGCGCTACGTGGCCGAGCAGGACAGCATCCGCGGCGCGGCGCGTAAGCTTGAAGGCGAGCGCGACGCGAAGTCGCATGCGGCGGACGAGTTGCTGCACCAGCACCACACGCTCGCGAAGGCGGTCGCGTTGCTGCAAGTGGCGATCGCGCTCGGCGCGGTGGCCGCGCTCACGCGCCAGCGCGTCATCTGGTTCGCGTCGCAGGCCCTCGGCCTTGGCGGCGCGGCGCTGCTTGCGTGGGCGTTTTTCGGCCGCTGAGCCCAAGCGTGACCGCGCGCGCATACCCGCGCGGTTACCGGCAGCGAGTCGTTCCGCCTCACGTTGCGCCGCGATCCACTCCGATCCTGCCGCGGCTGCTACGCGTCGAGATCCTCGCGCAACTGGCGCTCGGCCTCGAGCCAGAACTCGACCTCACGTCCACGCTGACAGCCCGACTGCTCGTAGAGCGAGTGGGCGCGCACCGCGATGTCCTCGTGCGTGAGCGAGCGCGGCCTTGCCGTCACCGGCTTGCGGGTGCGGTCCGCGGTCGCGATTGAACCCTGACTCGGCGAATTCTGAAGTGTGCTGTCCATGGTGACCTCCCTGTGAGTGGCACCTCCGGGCGGGACTCTAGCAGTGCGCCGGCGAACGCGGGATGAAATCGGGACCGCCGAGTCGGCTCGGGAGGCCGGCGTGGTCCGATATGCGCGTCCACCCACGCGGGCGCTCCTGAAAACGCTTGAGGCGGCTTCCTTGCGGAAGCCGCCCCGTCAGCGGGAGGTGGTACCCCGAGCGTTTTAGGCCTTGCGGACGTTCGCAGCCTGCAGCCCCTTCGGGCCACGGGTCACGTCGAACTCCAGCCCTTCACCCTCAGCGAGCGTCTTGAAACCTTCGCCCGAGATGGCCGAGAAATGCACGAACACGTCCTCGCCACCATCCGCCTGGGTGATGAACCCAAAGCCCTTCGCCTCGTTGAACCACTTCACAGTGCCACTAGCCACTTTGAACTCCTGTTGTATCCGGGTCCGAGGACCCGCACTTGCCGCGGTATCACGCCGCGGCCGCGTCCGGTCATTGTGACCGTGGCTTCAATCGATGGAGCAAGGTCGGCCAACAAAAAACCGCCAGCAGCATCTCTGGCGGATCTGAACGTCGACGACTCATCCACATACAACCGAAGATGGCTGCAGTATCGGACAAGGCGGCCGGGAAAGACAGTCAATTCTGGGTGTGGTCCGCAAAGCCAGGAATTCCGCGAATTAACCACGAAAAGCCCACTTCCCAGTCGCCGTCAGGTCGGACCGCTGGCGGCTGGCAACCGCTGACCGCGAGCCTGACTGCGCGAGGTTGGCACCGTGCGACGCAGTGCTTCGCGGCACAAACGGCATGCGCTCTGCGACAGCGTCAGGCTCGCTCGCGCACTCCGCACGATTCTCGCGCTTGTCTTTCGCCGTGCGTGCCGCGCAGGAGTGGATTCCACATGCACATGCGCGGACCGGTTGATAGGCTTTCCGTGCGGAGACGCCTGCACCGCTTGCGGTCCGGCCGTGCTGGTGTCCCGGACGGCGGCCTCGCCGGCTGGAGCCCTGTCCTCGGATCGCACGCGTCCCGCGCGATCGTGTTCCCCGCTTCGTTCGCGTCTCACGGCTCCTCCGGAGGCCTGCGCTTGGCCGCTGTCCAGTTATGTTGCCGCATCGCGTCGGCGGTACTCGTGGCGCTCGCCGTGGCAGCGGCCTCGCACGCGGGAGCGAGCGCCGTGCCGGCGGTGTGCCTGCCAGCGCAGCTCGAGTTCCCGGACGTGCCGACTATTCCAGCTCGCATGAGCGCGCTGCTTACGGTACTGATACGCGACCACGAAGCTGCGCCGCTCGTCATCGTGGGCGCGCGCATCATAGGAGCGGACGCCGGCGATTTCTCACTGCCGGATGGCGCCCCTCGCGGGGTGGTGGATCGCGGGGCGGGCTATGCGCTCTGCGTGCGATTCTCGCCGCGGGCCGGTGGCGAGCGTCGCGCGACCCTTCGCCTGGAATTATGCGCCGCGAGCGCGACCTATCTCGAGGTCCCGCTGCGCGGCACGGGCAGCTTGACGGCCCGCGTCGGCGCCCCGAGGCCACCGACACATGCGTTCGCCGTCGGGAACATCGCCACCCCAGGTGCGCCCAGCGCGGCCGGCGGGCTCGCATTGCCGGTGACCATCCGATGGTCTACTGGCGAAGGGGCGTCGCCGACAGCCTACGAGCTACAGGAATGCGTGGAAGGCGGACCCTATCGCGACGTGGTGCTGGAGTCCGCTCTCTCCACCCGGGCGATCCGCCGGCTGACGGTGGGGGCGGGGCGCGAACAACGGGTCTATTCGTACCGAGTGCGGGCTCTGCGCGACGGCAGGGCGAGCGAGTGGGTGATGGGCGCGCCGTTCAGCCTGGTCCCGCTCGCGCTGGACGGCCAGTTCGTCCAACGTAGCGGCGGCTGGACCCCGAACGCCTCTTCGCCGGGCGGCGGCATCGATGCGTTCTCGGTGCTCGCGGGCCGGGGCCGGATGAAGGTCTCCGCGCGCGTCGGATCCGAAGCTGTGGCAGGCATCGCGTGGATCACCCGCGTCGGCCCGGACCGCGGCATCGCGGTATTCTCGGTGGACCGCGGCGCCCCCGTCAGCACGGATCTTTACGCTCCCCGTGAGTGCGCGAGCCTGGTGGCGGGCGTGGCGACCGACCTCGGCCGCGAGGATTCGCACACGCTCACGATCCAGGCGCTCGGGACGCACCGCCCGGCCTCGAGCGGCACGCGCGTGGAGGTGAATGGCGTCGTGGTCATGGCGGACGGTGTGGAGCAGGCGGGAGACGCGCACCCCTCCGCGATGCTGGCCCTGCTCGGATGCGCGGCGGGGCTCACCTCCAACACCTCACAGGGTGGCGAGCACCCGGCGAGCTATGAGATCCATGATGACTACACATCGCTCGACGGTGGCGGTGAGCCCGGTACGGGCCAGCCTGGAGCGGAGGATGCGCACACCAGCCCACCGCTCGCGCTGGCGTTCTCGTCGATCACGCCGAATCCTTGCGCGGCCCAGTCGCGCGTCACGTTCACGACCCCGCACAACGGCTGGGTGCAACTCTCCGTCGTGGACGTGTCGGGGCGTTTCGTGCAGGCGCTTGCCGTGGACGTATTGCCCGCGGGGCCGCACAGCGCGGTGTGGGATGGCCGCGACGCGCACGGCGGCCCGGTGAATCCGGGCGTCTACTTCGCCGTGCTCCGATTCGAGGACTCGTCGCGCTTGGCGCGCCTGGTGCGCTTCTAGGCCGGACAACGGCACAATCGGGCACGGCCCTTGGCCGCTAGGGTCCGGCCAGCGTTCCCGAGCGGTCACGCAGCTTGAGCTTCACGAGCTCGACCGGCTGCACGGTTCCGCTGCCCTCGCGTAACCGCAGCACGCGGTCCATCGGCACGTGCGCGTAGCGCACCACTAATCCGGTGGCCGGCCAGCGCACTTCGAGCCACGCGATCGACCGGGCGTCGCCCAGGCCGGTCTCCACTTGCAACGTCGATCCACCATAGCTGCCGCCGGTTGAGACCAGTGCGTGCACTTGTCGCTCGCCGGTGGGCGTTTCGAGCGCGATGCGAACCCGGGCACCGAGTGCCGACCGGTTGGAGCGCGTACCCTCGAGGCGCATCGTCACCCAGTGGTGGGGCGAGCCGGGGTTCAGGAACAGCGCGTTCCGGAACACGTCGCCGGGGAACTCCCCGCCGATCGTCGCATAGAGGTCGGGCGTACCGTCGTTGTCCACGTCGCCCACGGCCACGGCGGCCGTCTTCTGGAGATGCCCCACATCGGCGGCGGTCGTCACGTCGCGGAAGCGGCCATCGCCGAGGTTGCGGAACATGCGGTTGGGGATCAACGCGCGGTAGTCGCGCGCCCCGGTGCCCACGTATACGTCCGGCCAGCCGTCGTTGTCGAAGTCGCCGGGGCCGCCGCCGGTGGCGAACACCGCACGGCCCAGTCCCGAGCGTGCAGTGACGTCGTCGAACGTGCCATCGCCGCGATTCCGATACAGGCGAGGTCGCTCGGCAGTGCTCGGGAGCCCCAGATAGTCGGAAGCCACCTGCCCAGCGGCGTAGCTGGCGCTCCCCAGCGAGTAACCGCCCACGAACAGGTCGAGCCAGCCATCGTTGTCGGCATCGAACCACCACGCGCTCGTGCCGTGGTTCGGTTCGAGCACCAGCGAGCGGGTGAACCCGCCGCCGTGCCCGCCGTCGTTGTGGAACAGCTGCACAGGTCCGTAGCGCTGCGTCACCACCAGGTCCTGCCAACCGTCGTTGTCCGCGTCGCCGAACGCGGCGCCCTGAACGTAGCCAGTCACCGCGATGCCCATCTGCGGCGCGATGTCGGTGAACGTGCCGTCGCGGTTATTGTGGAACAGCTTGCAGGGAATCATCTGCGCCGGCTCGATGGATTGGTAGAGCGGCAGGTCAAAGCTTGCCAACTCGCTCGACTGGATGCCCACGAACAGGTCCAGCCAGCCGTCATTGTCGACGTCGGCCCACGCGGCAGTGGCTGTGGGGGCGAAGAACAGCAGTCCCGATCTCTCGGTGACGTCCTCGAATGTGCAGTCCCCGCGGTTGCGGAGCAGCGACGAGGGCTGGCGGCCGAGCTGGCCCAGGAGTCCGCCGCCGCGCA
>JAYVCN010000244.1:0-3736 GCA_043749875.1 Candidatus Eiseniibacteriota bacterium
GCGCTGCAGGCGCCAGTGATCATGATGAGCCAGAACCGTCAGAACATGAAGGATCGGGTCATGGCGTCGCATGACTACGAGGTGAACCTGCGCGCCGAGATGGAGATCCAGACGCTGCATGCCCGCTTCGATGACCTGCGCCAGCGTGACTGGGCAGAGCTGGTCGTGATGCAGCAGCGCCAGATCGAGCTGCTCGAGTGCATCGTGCGTGACATGGCAGCCCGCGGCGGCCAGCCGGGATGACGCTGGAGCTGCCCCGCGGCACGCCGGGGCAAGCCCGCCCGCGGCGGCGCAACATTCACTTCCGCGACACCCTTGCGTGGTGATAGGTTCGCCGGACATTTTGCGCGCTGGTTGCTCGGCTCGTCTGCCGTGCGCGGCGCGAGGTTGCTGAACCGTCGTGTCGAATCCACCCGGGAGCCCTCGTTCATGGAAGACCGCAGAACACGGCACACGGAAGCCGGCGCCACGGCGGGCGCATCGGCCGTGGCGGCGCCGAAGGGCGGCCTCGGCGCGCCCCCCGGCGAGAACCGCGGCCGCGGGCTGGGTGAACCGTTCGGCGCCACGGAGCGCACCGACGCCTGGTGGTTGCAACCGGTCGTGCAGGGGCTGGCGTTGCTGGTGCTCGGGGCCTATGCCACGTGGGCGGCGTTCCAGGGCAACAACTACGAGCTCGGCAACTACCTGTCGCCGTTCTACTCCCCGCTCATGAAGCCCAAGTGGTGGCACCTGTCGCCCGCGCTGCTGGTGCTCGGCGCGCCGCTCGGGTTCCGCGGCACTTGCTACTACTACCGCAAGGCCTACTACCGCGCGTTCTTCGCCGATCCCATGGCGTGCGCGGTGGGCGAGCCGCGCGGCAGCGGCTACGCGGGCGAGGCGAGCTTCCCGTTCGTGCTCCAGAACATCCATCGCTACCTGATCTACCTCGCCATCCCGATCCTGTTCTTCCTGTGGTGGGACATCGTGCGCGCGTTCACGTTCGACGGCCACTTCGGGATCGGCGTGGGCTCGCTGGTGCTGCTCGCCAGCAACAGCCTGCTGACGATGTACACGTTCTCTTGCCACTCGATCCGTCACCTGGTCGGCGGCCGACTGGACTGCTTTTCCTGCCTCGCCGCGGGCGGCCCGCGCCGTAAGGTGTGGGAGACGTCGAGCTGGTTGAACGCGCACCACATGGCGTGGGCATGGTGGAGCCTGTGCGCCGTGTGCTCGGCGGATCTCTACGTGCGGCTATGCGCCATCGGCGTGCTTCACGACCTGAGGCTCATGTGAGCGGAAACCTCGAGACACACGACTACGACGTCATCGTGATCGGCGCCGGCGGCGCCGGGCTGCGCGCGGCCATCGAGGCCTCGGCCGCGGGTGTCAAGGTGGGGCTCGTGTGCAAGTCGCTGCTCGGGAAGGCGCACACGGTGATGGCCGAGGGCGGCGTGGCCGCGGCGCTCGGCCACCTGGATCCTCAAGACAACTGGCAGACGCACTTCATGGACACCATGAAGGGCGGCTCGTTCCTGAACCACTGGCGCATGGCGCAGTTGCACGCGCAGGAAGCACCCGACCGCGTGCGCGAGCTGGAGCATTGGGGGGCGCTGTTCGATCGCACGCCCGACGGGCGGATCCTCCAGCGCGCGTTCGGTGGCCATACATGGAAGCGGCTGGCGCACGTGGGCGATCGCACCGGGCTCGAGATGATCCGCACCCTTCAAGATCGGGGCGTGCACGCCGGGCTGGACGTGTACATGGAATGCACCGTCACGAAGCTGTTGAAGGACGGCGATCGAATTTCAGGTGCACTCGGGTACTGGCGCGAGTCGGGTCGCTTCGTCGTGTTCCGCGCCAAGTCGGTTGTCATCGCCACCGGCGGTGTGGGCAAGGCCTATCGCATCACCTCCAACTCGTGGGAGTACACCGGCGATGGACAGGCGCTGGCATACGAGGCGGGTGCTGAACTCATCGACATGGAATTCCTGCAATTCCATCCGACCGGCATGGTGTGGCCGCCGGGCGTCATGGGGCTGCTCGTCACCGAGGGCGTGCGCGGCGAGGGCGGCATCCTGCGCAACAGCAAGGGCGAGCGCTTCATGTGGAAGTATCTGCCCGACGCCCGCCGGCACGAGTACGCGGAAAACGACGCCGAGGCCAGGCAGTGGACCGAGGACACCGTGGCCGGCCGGCAGTCGAAGGCACGCCGCCCTCCGGAACTTTCGACCCGGGACAATGTCGCACGCGCAATCTATACGGAAGTGAAAGAGTCCCGCGGCACGCCGCACGGCGGCGCGTTCCTGGACATCAGCTACCTGCCCGCCGAGCGCGTGAAGCGGAAGCTGCCGTCGATGTACCACCAGTTCCTCGAACTGGCCGACGTGGACATCACGAAGCAGCCGATGGAGGTGGGGCCGACGACGCATTACATGATGGGTGGCGTGCGCGTGGATCCCGACACCGCCGCTGCGACGGTGCCCGGGTTGTTCGCTGCCGGCGAAGCCGCGGCCGGGCTGCACGGCGCCAATCGTCTGGGCGGCAACTCGCTGTCGGACCTGCTCGTGTTCGGCCGGCGAGCCGGCGCGGGGGCCGCCGCCTATGCGAAGGGGCTGTCCGCCCAGCCTGCGACGAATGACGCCGAGATCGAGGCTGAGACGCGCGCCGTGCTGGCGCCGTTCGATCGCAGCGCTGGCGAAAGCCCCTATGAGGTACACCGTGCATTGCAAGATTGCATGGACCGGCTCGTGGGCATCTATCGCGTGCAGGCCGACCTCGATGCGGCGGTCACGGAGCTGCAGAAGCTCAAGAGCCGCGCCGCTAACGTACGCGTGGAGGGCACGCGCATGTTCAATCCCGGCTGGCACCTCGCACGCGATCTCCAGAACATGATCCTCGTCTCCGAGGCCATCACACGTTCGGCAGCGCTGCGGAAGGAGAGCCGCGGCGCACACTCACGACTGGATCACACCGGGCTCGATCCAGCGCTCGGCCAGGTCAATCACTGCGTGACGCGCGGCCCGGATGGCATGCACGTGACCGCCACACCGCTGCCGCAGATGCCTGCTGACCTCAAGCAACTCTTTGATGCCCCCAAGCCGAAGCAGGAGGTCGCGCGATGAGCATGGAGACCAGCGGTTCGCGCGAAGCCGTCGTGCGCGTGTACCGCGGCGACAAGAGCGGCGGGCAGGAGGTGGAGTACCGGGTGCCCATCGAGCCCGGCATGGTCGTGCTCGACGCGATTCATTGGATCCAGGCGCTCAAGGCCCCGGACCTGGCGGTGCGCTGGAACTGCAAGGCGGCCAAGTGCGGTTCGTGCAGCGCCGAGGTGAACGGCAAGCCCTCGCTCATGTGCAAGACGCGCATGGACCATTTTGCCGCCGACCAGGCCGTGAGCGTGCGGCCGATGAAGACGTTTCCGCTGATCAAGGACCTGGTCACCGACGTGTCGTGGAACTTCGAGGTCAACAAGCGCATCGCGCCGTTCAAACCGCGCGAGGGCGCGGAGTGGAAGTGGCAGCAGTCCGACGTCGACCGTGTGCAGGAGTTCAGGAAGTGCATCGAGTGCTTCCTGTGCCAGGATGTGTGCCACGTGCTGCGCGCGCACGAATTGAAGCACAAGTTCGCAGGCCCGCGCTTCTTCGTGCGCATCGCCGCGCTCGAGATGCACCCGATCGACGGAGAGGACCGCACGAAGTTCCTCAAGGACACCGCGGGCCTGGGGCTGTGCAACATCACCAAGTGCTGCACGGAAGTC
>JAYVCN010000245.1:0-14994 GCA_043749875.1 Candidatus Eiseniibacteriota bacterium
CAGCCGGCCGCTGCTCGGCACGAGGCGTAAGGCGGAGGGGTCGAGCTTGTTCGACACGCCCTCGAGCCGCAACGAGTCACGTCCGCCACGGAACTCGAGCGCGCGGGTCTCCTTCACGAGCCCCAGGTCCGAGGTGTAGAGCGTCAAGGATGGGCCGGCGAGCGCGCCGGCAGGCAGGGCGGCGAGGGCCGCGGCGGACAGCAGCGTGCGGAATCTCATGATCAAGGTTCCTCCGGGGAAGGGGTCGCTCGGACTACGTCGAGCGCCCTGCGATTATTCCCGGTCAGAATACCTCGGAAACGCGAACGCGGCCGGGAGCCTGCCCCCGGCCGCGTTCGTGAACTGCCGTAAGACTAGTCGTCGCTGCCCGCGATGTCCGCCTTCATCGGGCTCAGCACACCGAGCAACTGGTTCTTCTCGTTCACGCCGACCTTGTACTTGTCGAGCGCGCCGGTGAGATCCTCGACCACCGCGTTGAAGTTGTCGGTCGTGATCTTCATCCCCTCGTGGGCAGTCTTCATGTCCTTGCCCGTGTACTTGCAGGGGCCGCCCGACACCTTGCAGATCTCCTCGACGAAGTGGGTCTTGAACTTGGCGAGCCGGGCCGGGTCCGAGGTCGTGGCCGCGAAGAAGCTGTTGACGCGCGTGTCGGAGTTCAGCCGCGTCACGAAATCGTTGACGACCGCGCTGATCCCCTTCTTGCCGCCGAGGCGCAGATAGAGCGACTTCTCCTTGGCCGTCGTCGTGCCCGTGGCCAGTGCCAGCACCGGAATGGCCATCGCGACGATGAGCAGCATCACAACAACCCGCAGACGGCTTGCGAACGAACTCATGCAGATCCTCCTTGAGGTGTGGGCATCCTGCCTTCCACTCCGCGGCGACACGCTGCTCTCTCGACGCGAGCGATCGCCACGCTGAACGGATGGGAATCTCCGACGCGCGCTGTGGGCCGGACAGCTCAAAAGCTCCCTCGCGCGCACGCGAAGCTACGCCATCCCCGAATGCTTCCCAAGCACTCTTTCCATATCGGCGCCTCGAGGCGCTCCCATCACCCCGCCGCATTCGAGATGGGGCGTGGGTCCACCCCCGGCCCATCGCCGACGCGCGAGGGGTCCGCCACCCGCCTGAAACTGCAGTCGCAGTAAGCCCGACGAGCGCTCGAAGCTGGTCGCGGGCGCGGGTCAGCATGGCTTCCGCCTGCATTTTCGCGGCCCGGCTCGGACCGCCGATCCCATCCGCTCCCGAGCGTCGGGCAGCCCCGGGCAGCCGGCGGCTACTCCCGCACCGAGCTCAGGCTCTGCTGCGCGCGCTTCAGCTTGTCCAGCGTCTCCTCGAGCTGCGCCAGCCGCTCGTGTTCCTGCAATACGATCGCCGGCTTGGCCTTGCGCAGGAAATCCTGGTTGCGGAGCTTCTTCTTCACCAGCTCGAGGTCCGTGAGCAGCTTCTCGGCCTCGCGCCCGAGGCGGGCGCGTTCCTCCTTGAGGTCGATCAGCCCGTCGAGCGGCAGGAAGACTTCGGCGCCCTGCACCACGGCCGAGGCGGCCACGGGCGGGCGCGCACCGTCGCGCGACAACTTCAGCGTCTCGATGCGCGCGAGCGGCTGCACCTGTGACGCGAGCCTTTCGAGCAGATCCAGCTGCGCGGCCTCGCCACGCACCACCACCGGCACCGGCCTGCCCGGCGGGATCTTGGACTCCACGCGCAGGTTCCGCACCGCGACCACGATCCCTTGTAGGAAAGTCACCTCGCGTTCGGCGTCGGCATCGAACCATGCCTTCTTCGCCCTGGGCCACGCCGCGGTCGCCAGCGTCTCGCCGTCGTGCGGGATCGCCTGCCACAGTTCCTCGGTCACGAACGGCATGAACGGGTGCAACAGACGCAGGATGCCGTCCAGCACCTTCCAGCTCACCCAGCGCGCCGTGCGCAGGTCTTCGGATTGCTCGGGCCGCAGGCCCTCGGCAAGCTCGGCGAGCGCCCAGCGCGGCTTGGCCATCTCGAGGTACCAATCGCAGTACTCGTTCCAGGCGAAGTGGTAGACGGCCTGCGCGGCCTCCGCGAAGCGGTAGGTTTTCAGGTTGCGCGTCACGTCCTTGGCGGCGTTCGCGAACCGCGACAGGATCCAGCGGTCGGCGAGCGTCAATCGCAATTGCGACTCCTTCACGCCGTCGAGGTCCTCGCCCCCGAGCCGCATGGTGACGAGCCGGGTGGCGTTCCACAGCTTGTTCGCGAAGAACTTGCCGGTGTCGAGCCGCTTCTCGTCGAATAGCAGGTCCTGGCCCGTCGGCGTCTGCACCATGGTGAAGCGGACGCTGTCGGCGCCATACTTCTCCATCATCGCGTTCGGGTCGGGCGAGTTGCCAAGCGACTTGCTCATCTTGCGGCCTTGCGCGTCGCGCACGATGCTGGTGAAGTACACGTGCGCGAACGGTGCTTCGCCCGTGAAGTGATAACCCGCCATGATCATGCGCGCGACCCAGAAGAAGATGATGTCGCTGCCGGTGACCATGAGGCTGTTGGGGTAGTAGCGCGCGAGGTCGCTGGTCTGCTCCGGCCAGCCGAGCGTGGCGAACGGCCACAGCCACGACGAGAACCAGGTGTCGAGCACGTCTTCGTCCTGAACCCAGCCATCCCCCTCCGGGCGATCCAGCGAGACCAACATCTCGTCGCCGCGATACCACACCGGGATGCGGTGTCCCCACCACAGCTGCCGCGAGATGCACCAATCGCGGATGTTCTCGAGCCAGTGGAGGTGAACCTTCTTCCACCGCGCCGGGAACATCTTCACCTTGCCCTTCTTCGCCGCCTCGATCGCGGGCGCGGCGAGCGGCGCCATCTTCACGAACCACTGCCACGACAGGTAGGGCTCGATGACCGTGTTGCAGCGCGAGCAGTGCCCGACGGCGTGCGGGTGCGGCTCGACCTTGTCGAGGTAGCCGGAGTCCCGCAGCGCCGCCACGATGCGCTCGCGTGCCTCGAAGCGGTCGAGCCCGCGGAAGTCGCCGGCGGCGTCGTTCATGACGCCGCCCTCGTCCATCACCACGATCTCGGGCAGGCCGTGGCGGCGACCGGTCTGGAAGTCGTTCGCGTCATGCGCGGGCGTGACCTTGACCGCGCCGGTGCCGAATTTCGGATCGACCATGTCATCGGCGACGATGGGGATCTCGCGGCGCACGAGCGGCAGCACCGCGAATGACCCGACCAGGCCCGTGTAGCGTGGGTCCTTGGGGCTCACCGCCACCCCCGTGTCGCCCAGCATGGTCTCGGGACGTGTCGTGGCCACGGTCAGCGAGCCGTTACCGTCTTTCAACGGGTAGCGGATGTGCCACAACTGGCCGTCGGTCTCGACCATGTCGACTTCTTCGTCCGATAGCGCCGTGCGGCAGCGCGGGCACCAGTTGACGATGTAGCGGCCGCGATACACGAGGCCCTCGTCATACAGGTGCTTGAATACGTGCAGCACCGAGCGCGAGTAACCCTCGTCGAGCGTGAAGCGCTCGCGGGTCCAGTCGGGCGTGATGCCGAGCCGGCGCTCCTGCTGGAAGATCAAGCCGCCGTACTGCTCCTTCCACGCCCACGCCGCCTTCACGAACCCATCGCGCCCGAGGTCGTGGCGCGAGCGCTTCTCGGAACGCAGCTTCTTCTCGACCACGTTCTGGGTCGCGATGCCGGCGTGGTCCATGCCCGGGATATAGAGCGTCTCGCGCCCCTCCATGCGCTGCCAGCGGATGATGCAGTCGCGCACGGACTCGCCGAGCACGTGCCCCATGGTGAGCGAGCCCGTCACGTTGGGGGGCGGGATGGCGATCACGAAGGGAGCTTTGGTACCGGAGCCCTTGGGGGCCGCGGCCAGGTCGGCGCGCGGCTGGAACACGCCGAGCCGCTCCCAGAACGCGTAGCGCTCGGGCTCGATGCGGCTCGGATCGTAGGGCAGGGAGAGCGCCTCGGGGTTCCCGGGACGCATGCGGACCTCCTTATGCGGCGACGGCTACGCGAAAGCCCGGCTGCTGCCGGGCCGCAGGTCCCCGCATGGAAATGAGGCGGGGACCGTAGCGTATGCGCGGAAAGGGGGTCAACCGGAGCGCAGCCAGCGGCGCATTCGCGTTTGCCGCCGGCGCCCGTGCCCGCCTAGCATCCGCGCCTCATGCCCGCCCCCCACTCATGCCAGCGCTCCGCCGCCACGCGGGCATGGCTCATCGCGGCCCTGCTTGCGACACCCGTAGCCGCCGGTCCACTCGAGTTCGTGTCGCCGCGCGACCCGCTCGTGGCCGAGTTGCGCGTGCTCGAATGCTACGACCTGCCCGCCGACAGCGGCCGCTTCCGGCTGCCGCATCTCTCGAGCCTGCCGCTGCAGCGTCTCGAACTCATGGGCGACGGCGCGCCGATCGGCCGCGGCGGCCTCGTGCGCACACTGGTCGCCGCGCGGCTCGAGCGCGAGCTGCAGCGCGATGCCGTGCGCGCGTTCGCCGACGCGCGCGTGCGCCAGTCGACGCCGCGCACGTGGCAGCGCGAGTGGCCCGGGGACGAACGGGCGGAGTTGTCGCTGGCGCTCGAAGGCGGCTGGGATGCCAGCGACGGGCCCGGGGTGCGCCGCTCGCAGTGGCGCGACGGCACCGGCGTGCACGCGCGCGCGGGCGTACAGGTGGACCGCTGGCAGGCGCTGCTGCATCTCACGCTCGGGCGACTGCGCGGCGCGAGCCGCTACACCGACGTGCTCGTGGCCAACACCGATCTCGCGGCGCAGACCGACGAGGCGTATCTCTCCTACTCCAATGGCACGCGCTGGAGCGTGGCGATGGGGCGGCAGCGCTTCGCGTGGGGCCCGGGGGAAGCGGGCTCGCTGCTGCTGTCGCGCACGGCGGCGCCGCTCACCGCGCTCTATCTGCACGCGCGCCTCGCTGCGTTGCACGCCGATGGCTTCGTGCTGCACGCCACCACCGACCCCGGTCGCGGCGAGCAGCTGGCCGCGCACCGGCTCGAATGGCAGCCGGCCTCGGGCGTGCGGCTGGCAGTGAGCGAGGCGGCCCGCTACCACTCGCCGGGCTGGCAGGGAGTGTACCTGGCCAGCGTCATCCCGTTCTCGCTCGCGCAGCGGCTGCTGCAGCAGGACGGCGACACGGCGGGCGTGAATCGCAACAACATCGAGCTGGCATTCGACGCCGCGTGGCGGCCCGCCGACGGCACACGGCTCTACGGGGAGGTGCTGCTCGACGATATCCACGCCAAGAGCGGGAACTTCCCGAACAAGTACGGCTGGCAGCTCGGCATGGACGGCGCGTGGACGCACGGCTTCACGCGGCTGACGTGGAATACGGAGTACACGTGGCTCTCGCGCTACGTGTACACCTCGTTCTTCGGTCGTGCGTTCACGGCACAGGCTGCGCCACTCGGCTTCGCGACCGGTCCGGACGCGCGGCGGCTGCGCTCGCGCGTGAGCTGGGACCCGCGCGTGGACTGGCAGCTCACCGGCATCGCGACGCGCACGTGGAAGGGCGAGAACGGACTCGATGAACCGTTCATCCCGGGTACGCCGCTACCCGACGTGGCGACGCTCGAGGGCGTGGCCGAGGTGACCGACGACGCGACGGGGATCCTGCGCTGGTGGCCGGCGAGCGGCGTGGACCTGTCGCTGTCGTTCGGCTGGCAGCGGAGCGACGGCGCGGGGCACGTCGCCGGCGTCGAACGGCATGGCACGCATGCGGCTTTCACGTTCCGGCTGGCGCGATGAAGCCTGTGACCGACGCACAAGCGGAGCACACGAAGCGGCCACCCCCCGCGGAGGGTGGCCGTCGTGGATTCAGTCGTCTCGGTCAGCGAGCGGCAGCGCTCACCGATACAGCGCCTTGATCCGCCCCCAGGTCGTACGCTGCGGCGTCGCGCCAGCGCTTGCGGCCGCCGAGAACCTTGAGAGTTCTCCGCCCGAAGACACGATGGCGTTGCCCGCCGGCCGGAGATTGATGACTTCGGCCGGGAAGCCGTCGGCTGTCCCACCCTTGCCGGAGGCGTGGAACACGCCGTTGTTGATGAGGAAGAAGCGGCCATTCGTTCCGTCGGGGACGCCCGCGAGCGCACGCAGCGGACCAGAGCCCGCGGCGTTGATCAGGACGGCGAGTAGTTCCTGCCCAGGCGACGCACCACCCAGGATGAACGCCGTGACGAGGTCGGGCAGCGGGGCTCCGGGTGCCGGATTGGTGAACACGATCTTCATCTCGCACGTGGACAGTGCCGGCGTGAGCGACGGGTTCGCAAGCAGGTCCGTGCCGCGATAGCCGAACAGCAGCGGGTCATTCGCGATGTCGGTAATGGGCACCGGCACGACCCACGTGAGCGCGTTGGTGACATGCAGGAGGACCGTGACCTCGGCACGGCCGTCATCAAGCGGGCGCTCCATGACGGAGCCACCCAGTTGCGTGCCCAGCACCGGTCCACCGTGGCTCGCGAGGTAGCCCGCGACGAGCCCGGCGTAGTCCACCGATGCAAACTTGTTCTGCGGGGCGTTGTTCGTCCAGCCGATGAAGTCCGGGAGCGGCGGAATGAAGATGCTCGTGGACCCCTGCGCGAGCAGAAAGTCGGACAGCGGCCGCTGGACGGCGTGCGACGGGTCGGCGGCCTTCTGGATGTTCGCCGCCCGGACATCGGCGACGACAAGGTTGGCGACGACTCCCAGTACGGCGAGCGACACATTCTGGAAACGACGGAGTGGCGATTGCACGGGATCCTCCTGCCCCGACGGGGCGGTGACGTCGTCCCTGACCTATTCGACCCGGGTCAGCCCCGGTGGCGGGCCCGTGAGCGACCGCGCGACAGCGACACGCAGATCGCAAGGGCGCGAACACGATCGCGCATCGACACACAGCCTCGCGGCAGAGGCGCTGGTGGAGGGTGTGCCCGGCGGCTTGGCCAAGGAGCACCCGCGCGCGATCCGAAGCGGGACATGCTCGGGGGTACGGCGTTGCGTACAGGCGCCGCGTGCGGTGCGAACGGTAGGCGCACCCTCACGGCGCAGTCAATGCCCAAAGCGGTCCGAATAGTCAGGACTGCGGATCGGGACTTGCGTGTGTTGCCACAGGCGTCTGCCCGCTCTGCTCCCCCGCTCGTCGCCGTTGGCTTGACGCATGGCCGGCCCCACGCCCAACGTCCGGCCGCTTGGCGCCACGCCCGGCTGCGCCCACCGTCCGCGCGTTTGCGACCACCCTCGCCCGCATCCGCCCGTAAACAGGATTCAGAAAGGACCGCCGCATGCCCCGCTCCCCCCTGCTCGTCGCCGGCGCGCTCGCCACGCTGTTTCTGGCGCAGGCCGCACCTGCCGCCTCGCTGTTCCCGGCCGACAACCGCGACACCACCTGCGCGCCCTGCCGCGACTTCGACCAGTACGCCAACGGCGGCTGGCGGGCGCACTTCGTCATGCCCGCCTCGTACTCGCGCTTCGGCGCGTTCACCGAGGTCGCGGACCGGAACCAGCAGGTGCTGTACGGCATCCTCACGCGCGACGCCGCGAAGCAGTCCAAGCCGGGTAGCGACGAGGCGAAGCTCGGCGACTACTGGTCGAGCTGCATGGACTCGACCGCGGCCGAGCAGGCCGGACTCGCGCCGGTGCAGCCGTTGCTCATCGGAGTGGACGGCATGAGCTCGACCGCGGATCTCGCCCGCGAGGTGGCGTGGTTCCACGCGCATGGCGTCGGCGCGCTGTTCGGATTCTTCGGCAATCAGGACGCCAAGCACAGCGATCGCTTCATCGCGCACGCCAGCCAGGGTGGGCTCGGGCTGCCCGACCGCGACTATTACACCAAGCAGGATTCCGCCTCGCGCGCGCTGCGCACCCAGTACGTGGCGCACATCGCGCGCGTGTTCGTGCTCGCCGGCGAGCAGGCTCCCGCCGCCGCCAAGCACGCCGACGATGTCATGGCGCTCGAAACCGCGCTCGCGAACGCCAGCATGACGAACGTCCAGCGGCGCGATCCCAATGCCACCTACCACGTCATGCCGACCGATTCGCTGCTGCTGCTGGCGCCGCACTTCGGCTGGAACGACTACTTCGCCGCCCGCATGAAGCACCCGGACGTCGTCAACGTGACGCAACCGGACTTCTTCCGCGCTGTGAACGACCTCATCGCCAGCGTGCCACTCGACACCTGGAAGGCGTACCTGCGTTGGAACGCGCTCGGCGATGCCGCGCCCACGCTCACGCAGGCGTTCGTCGACGAGAACTTCCGCATCGAGAAGTTCTTCACCGGCGCCAAGGAACAGCAGCCGCGCTGGAAGCGCTGCCTCATGGCCACCGACCGCGACCTCGGCGACATGCTCGGCAAAGCGTACGTGGCCGAGACGTTCCCGCCCGCGGCGCGCGCCCGGGCACTCGGCATGGTGCGCAACCTCGAGGCCGCGCTCGGGGACAAGATCGCGACGCTGGCGTGGATGAGCGAGGACACGCGCAAGGCGGCGGCCGGCAAGCTCGCGGCATTCGACGAGAAGATCGGCTACCCCGACAAGTGGCGCGACTATGCGAAGGTGCAGATCACGCGCGGGCCGCTGTTCGCCAACTGGCTCTCGGCCCGCGCCGCGGAATCCGCGCGCGGCATGGACCGCATCGGCAAGCCGGTCGAGCGCAATGAATGGCGCATGACGCCACCGACAGTGAACGCGTTCTATTCCGCCCAGCTCAACAGCATCAACTTCCCCGCCGGCATCCTGCAGCCGCCGTTCTTCTACGTCGACGCCGACGACCCGGTCATCTACGGCGGCATCGGCGCGGTGATCGGGCACGAGATGTCGCACGGCTTCGACGACCGCGGCCGCCAGTTCGATGCCCAGGGCAACCTGCGTGACTGGTGGACCGCCGCCGATGCCGCGGCTTACAAGATCCAGGCTCAGCGAGTGTCCGACCAGTTCGACGGCTACACGGTCAACGACACGCTGCACGTGAACGGCAAGCTCACGCTGGGCGAGAACATCGCCGACCTGGGCGGGCTCGCGGTGGCGTACGCAGCCATGCAGAAGGCGCTCGCCGGCAAGCCCCGCAAGCTGATCGACGGCTTCACGCCAGAGCAGCGCTTCTTCCTGTCGTACGCGCGCATCTGGCGCGCCATGGACCGGCCCGAGGGCCTGCGTACCCGCGTGCTCACGGATCCGCACTCGCCGGCGCACTGGCGCGTGGACGGCCCGCTGTCGAATCTCAAGGAATTCCGCGATGCGTGGGGCTGCTAGGACGGCGACGGTATGGTGCGCGACGCTGGCCAGCGCGCGCGCATCTGGTAAGGCACTTCTCGAAAGGACACGCCATGAATGGGTTCCGAGCCGCACTGGTGATGCTGGTGCTGGGGTCCGCGCTGCCCGAGGAGGCCGCGGCGGCCCCTGCACGCCCGTCCAACGCCGCCGATTTCGACACCACCTGCGCGCCGTGCCGCGATTTCGACCAGTTCGCCAACGGCGGCTGGAAGTCGCGCACGAAGCTGCCCGCGGGCTACTCGAACTTCGGCGCGTTCGACGAGCTGTACGACCGCAACGAGGCGGTGCTGCGGAAGATCCTCGAGGCCACCACCGCGGACAAGACTGCCAGGCCCGGCTCCGACAAGGCGCGGCTCGCGGACTACTACTCGTCGTGCATGGACTCCGCCGGCGCGGAGGCCGCGGCCGGCAAGCCCATCGCCGGCCCGCTCGCCGACGTGGATGCCATGACGTCGACCGCTGACGTGGCACATCAGATCGCCTGGATGCACACCAACGGCATCCCGGCGCTGTTCGGATTCTTCGCCGCGCAGGATCCAAAAAACAGCGAGGCCGTGATCGCGTTCGTGGGCCAGGGCGGGCTGGGGCTGCCCGACCGCGACTACTACACGCGCACCGACTCCGCCGCGGCGGCCACGCGCGCCATCTACGTGCGCACCAACGTGAACCTGCTGCAGTTGGCGGGCGAGTCCGCCGGGCTCGCCCAGCAGCACGCCGACGCGGTGATGGCGCTGGAGACAGCGCTGGCGCAGGCGTCCATGACCAATGTGCAACGACGTGATCCCAAGGCGACCTACCACAAGCTGCCCTGGGACTCGCTGCAGGCGTTGTCGCCGGCGTTCGCGTGGGATGCGTATGCGGCGCGGCGCCATGCCGGACGGCCTGCCGACGTCAATGTGACGCAGCCGGACTTCGTGCGCGCCATGAACGGCCTGCTCACCGGCACGCCGCTCGATACCTGGAAGGCCTACCTGCGCGTGCGCATCCTGCGCGACGCCGCGCCGATACTGTCGAGCGCGTACGTGAAGGAGTGGTTCGCGCTGCGCACGGCGCTCACCGGCACCCGCGAGATGCTGCCGCGCTGGAAGCGCTGCATCGCCGAGACCGACGGCGAACTGGGCGAGATCCTCGGCCAGGAGTACGTGAAGCGCGCGTTCACGCCGGCCGACAAGGCGCGCATGCTGGAGATGGTGAAGAACCTCGAGGCCGGGCTCGGCGACCGTATCCACGCCGCCGAATGGATGGGAGATTCGACGCGCACGGCCGCGGCCACGAAGCTGGCGGCGTTCGCCGACAAGATCGGCTATCCGAACCAGTGGAAGGACTACTCGAACGTGGTCGTCCGCCCCGGCGAGCATTACGCCAACCGGCAGGCCACCCGCGCGTACGAGTCGGCTCGAAACGTCGCCAAGATCGGCAAGCCCGTCGACCGCAACGAGTGGAACATGACGCCGCCGACCGTGAACGCCTACTACTCGACATCGCTCAACAGCATCAACTTCCCCGCCGGCATCCTGCAGCCGCCGTTCTTCGATCATCAGGCGGACGACGCCACCAACTACGGCGCCATCGGCGCGGTGATCGGCCACGAGATGGGCCACGGCTTCGACGACCGCGGCCGCCAGTTCGACGCCAAGGGCAACCTGCGTGACTGGTGGAAGGCGGATGACGTCGAGCGGTACAAGCTGCGCGCCGACAAGGTGGCGCAGCAGTTCGACGGCTACACCGTCATCGACACCGTGCACGTCAACGGCAAGCTCACGCTGGGCGAGAACCTCGCCGACCTCGGAGGCCTGGCCGTGGCGTATGCCGCGATGCAGAAGGCCTACGCCGGAAGACCGCGCACGAAGCTCGGCGGCTTCACGCCGGAGCAGCGCTTTTTCCTCGGCTGGGCGCGCGTGTGGCGCAATCTTCAGACCAACGAGGACCTGCGCACGCAGGTGCAGACCGACCCGCACGCGCCGGCGCACTGGCGCATCAACGGGCCGCTGTCGAATCTCAAGGAATTCCGCGACGCGTGGGGCTGCAAGGACGGCGACGCCATGGTGCGGTCGGCGGAGGTGAGCACGCGCATCTGGTAGCGGAGGCCGTATGCGACTCGAAGGCATCCATCACGTCACCGCCATCACCGGTGACGTGCTGCGCAACGTGGACTTCTACACCCGCGTGCTCGGACTGCGACTGGTGGGCAAGTCCGTGAACCAGGACGACCCGACCACGTACCACGTGTTTTTTTCCGATGAGCACGGTAGCCCTGGCGCGGACATCACGTTCTTCGAGTACCCGGACGCCGGGCACGGCCGCGCCGGCTCGGGCATGGTGCACCGCGTGTTGTGGCGCGTCGCGAGCGAGGCGTCGATAGCGTTCTGGGAATCACGGCTCGCGAGCGAGGGCGTGATCGCCGTGCGCGGCGCGGGTTCGCTCCGCTTTGCGGATCCAGAAGGCCTCGAGCACGAGCTCATGGTCGCGAACGTGCCCGACGAGCCGCGCATCGCCGACCATCCGGATGTTCCGCAGACGTTGGCCTTGCAGGGCTTTCATGGTGTGCGCGCCTACGGTGCGCGCATCGACAAGAGCGCGCAGCTGATCGAGCAGGTGCTCGGCGGGCAGCGCACGCTCGGCGACACGTGGGAGCTGCGCGGCGAGCACCGCGGCGGCACGATCACGTTCGACGCGCCGCCCGACGCCCGTGGCATCCCGGGCGCGGGCACGGTGCACCACGTGGCGTGGGGCACCTCCGTCACGGAGCACCCGCACTGGGTCGAGCAGTTGGCGAGCCATGGCGTCCACTCGACGCCGGTCGTGGACCGCCACTTCTTCAAGTCCATCTACTTCCGCGAGCCGGGCGGCGTGCTGTACGAAATCGCGAACGACGCGCCGGGCTTCGGTCGCGGCGAGGAACTTGGCAAGTACCTCCTGTTGCCGCCGTGGTTCGAGTCGCAGCGCGCCAGCATCGAGGCCCAGCTCACGCCGATCCCCGACCCGCGCGCGAGCTGGAAGACGAGTTAGCGCGTCAGCGCCGCGTCGGCAGCGGGTGGTTGCGCGTCCACTCCACGGTCTGGCGCAGGCCCTCGGTGAACCCGACCGTCGGCTCCCAGCCGAGCACGCGCTTGGCGCGCGACGCATCAAGGTAGATGCGCTGTACCTCGCCCGGCCGCGCCGCGTCGTGGATGGCGCCCTCGCGAAAGCCGAGGATGGCTTGCAGCTCACGCACGATGTCGTTGACCGAGGTGCCCACGCCGGTGCCGAGGTTCAGCATCTCGCCGCTCCCCTGCTCCAGCGCCAGCACGTTGCCCTGAACCACGTCGGAGATGAACAGATAGTCGCGCACGGCGGTGCCGTCACCGAAGATGCGCGGGCGCTTGCCCTCGAGCATCAGGCCGATGAAGATGGCGTTCACGCCGGCTTCGCCGTGCGGATTCTGGCGCGGGCCGAACACGTTCGGATAGCGCAGCACGGTGTAGTCGAGCCCGTGCAGCAGCCGCCACAGGTACAGGTAGTGCTCCACGGTGTGCTTGCTCGCGCCGTACGGAGCCTCCGGGTTCACCGGGTGGTCCTCGGTCGCCGGCAGTTGGCGGCCCTCACCGTACAGCGCGCCGCCGGTCGACGCGTACACCACCTTGCGCACGCCGTGCCGCGTGCACGCTTGCAACATCCCGATCGAGCCGAGGATGTTCACGCGCGCGTCCAACAGCGGGTCGCTCACCGACTTCCTCACGTCGATCTGCGCCGCGTGGTGGTCGACGATCTCGGGACGAAAGTCGGCGATGCAGCGCTCGATCGCGGCCGCGTCAGCCAGGTCCCCCGCGAAGAACTTCGCCCGTGGGTTCACGAACTCGCGGAATCCCGTGGACAGGTCGTCGAAGATCGCGACATCATGACCGAGCTCGATGAAGCGATCGGCCACGTTCGATCCGATGAAGCCGGCACCACCCGTCACCAGGATGCGCAAGGTCGTCTCTCCTGCTCGGTGTTCGTGCGAGATCTCGCCTGCCGGTACGACCGGTCGCCCAAGCTAGCGGCGAGCGGCCGTGCCGGCAAACTCGCGCTTCACGCTGCGCGCTCGCGACGCGCGCCTGCGTGGCTCGCGTGGCCGGCCCCGCGCGCTCCCATCAGCACCGTGGCGAAGCGTGCCGCGAGCGTCGCGGCGTTGGGCGTGGCGGCATGGGCGCGCCCGCGAGCCACGGCGGTCTCCACGGCCGGCGTGCGGCCGAGCGCGGCGGCGACCGTGTCCCAACCGAGCCGAGCGCGGCCGGGTTTGGACCACGCCGCGCCCTGCTCGCGCAGCCACTCGCTCACCGGCTCGCTCGCCGCACCCAGCGGCAGCAGCGGACAGCCCGCCGCCAGCGCCCGCAACACCAAGCCAGCGGCCAGCGGCCGTTGCAGTGCGACAAATGCCACGCGCGCGTGTTGCAACCACGCGCACTCGGCTTCGCGCGGAGAGCGCCCCACGAAGTGCACCCGCTGCCCGATGCCGGCCGTGCGGGCGAGTGCCTCGAGTTCGGCGTCCGGATCATCGAGCACGACCAGGTCCACCTCGTCGCGCTGATCGGCAGCACGCGCGAAGCCATCGAACAGGTGCACGGCGTCCGTGGGTCGAAGCGGCGAGGCCACGAGCGCATAGGGTCCGTCCCAAAGCGACAGCCGCGCGCCGCGTGGGCGCTCGACGTCGATGACGCACGCATCGCCCGGCGAGAGACCCGGGGCCAGGGCTGGGAGCGGGCCGGTCGAGCGCGACGCCGTCCAGCCCGACGGCCACCAGTACGCCGACTGTCGCGCGCCGAGCGAGCGCGCGGGTTCGCCACCGCCGGGCGTGGCGCTGACCCAGACGATGGCTTCGGCGGGCCAGGATTCGGCCGCGTGCCGCACCGCGTCGCCGCCGCGCTCCTCGTCGACCCGCTGCATGTCCGTCTGCCGGCGCTCGGCGGTGCCGTGCTGCAGATCGTGGTCGGCCTCGGAGGTGAGCGCCATCATCCGCACCTCTGCCCCCAGGTTGCGCAACACCTGCGCGCGGGGGCGCAGGTCCGAAAGTGAAGCTCCAATCGCGTCCAGGTGTTCCACCAGCAGGATGCGGGGATTCGAGTCCAAGTCCACCTCGTCGTTCTCGTCGCGCGCGTGACGGGCGGGATCTCCACGGGAGCGAGTCGTGAGTCAGAGCCCGGCGCCCGGTCAGGTCCGAGCCTGAGCCTCGGTGCGACGGTTCTCGGCCTGCACCCGGCGCGTCCACGCCAGGAAGCGGAGCCGCTGGCGGACTTGCAAATCGCAGTCCAGCACGATGGGCTCGAGTGACGCGCGGCGCAGCGTCGGCCCCCCGGGCCGCGCGTGCGCCGTGATCGGGGCCGGTTCCGGCTCCGGCCCGGGCGGTCGCAGGACGTGAACGCGTTCCGCGAGAACTTCGAGTGACGCATCCGAGAAAGCCGATAGGTCCAAGCCAGTGAACACGATGCCAAACCGCGCCATGGCGACATCCGCAGCCGTCTCCGCGCGCCGGTCGGTGCCCGCCCACCACCCCTCCATGGCCCGGCCGCGCACGGCATCACCGATACCCGCCGGCGCCTGCGGATCGAGCGCGAGCACGATGCGGCCGAAGTGCGGCACGACTTCGTCCAGCTTCCGCCCAAGCGATGACCAGCCGACCGAGCGCTCGGCATTGCCATGCGGCAGCAGGTAGAGCCCCGGGTGACCGGCGTACTGCACCAGCCCCAGCACCGGCATGTCGGCGGCGAGGCACTCGAGCAGCCCCCAGCGCGCGTCGCGACCCAGCCGTTCGTG
>JAYVCN010000246.1:0-2729 GCA_043749875.1 Candidatus Eiseniibacteriota bacterium
CGGCCGTGGATGCGATGGTACTCGCTCATCAGCCGGTGGACGTTGGCCTCTTGCGGGAAGTACTCATGCACGCGCTGTAGCGTGGCCACCGCCTCGTCGTCGCGACGCAGTTCGAGCAGCGCCGCGGCCCGCACGGATAATCCCGTGGCCATGAAGACGGCGCATGAAGTGTCGGATTGGAGCCGTTCGAAGTCGGCGAGCAGCGCCAGCACTGCCTCGTCATTGTGCGCGACCAGCGAGTCGGCGGCCAGCAACACGTGCTGCAGCGCCACGTCGGAGATCATCGCCACCTGAGGCGTGCGGTGCGGCTCGAACTCGACGATGGCGTCGAGCGGGGCCAGCGGGTGGGCCTGCACCTCCTTCATCTCCACCACGCGCAACGTGGTGTCGCCGTACCAGACCTGGAACGCGCGCGGGTCCTGGAACGCGAACAGCGTCATGCGCGGCCATTGGTTGCGTGCGAGATGCGCGCCGCGCGGCAGCGTCGGGTGCGCGCCGACGAGCGTGGCGCGCACCTGGTGCGCCAGTCGCTGCAACGTGGTGAGCCGCGCGAAGTCGAACTCGGTGTTGGAGCCCGTGATGGCGATGCGCTCGGGCGCCACCGGGCTCGTGAGCAGCGCCACGAGCCGGAGCCCGGTCAGCGCGCCGAGCCACACCGGCGGCGAGCCGCGCAACAGCGCCACCAGCGCCACGCCGAGTCCGACGGCGGGAATCACCGAGCGATGGCTCGACCACATGGGCATGAACGCCGCGAGCGGCAGCGTCGCGATGCCGGTCCACGCGAGTGCCCACGCGAGCCACGGCCCCGCCGCACGCAGGCGCGCGCGGCCGCTCTCCGTCGTGGCCGCGAGCGTGATCGTGGGCGCCAGCACCAGCAGCACGGCCCACGGCATCCATGCGGCTGTCGCCGCGCCCGGGTCGCGCACGCTCAACGCGTCGAGCCACACCCCGCGCAGCGCCCACACGCCCTGTGCGAGCTGGTGTGGGACGCCGCCCGGTGCAGCGGAGTGCGGCGGCGGCAGCAAGCCCGCGCGGCGCGACACCCATTCGTGCGCCAGCCACCACAGCGCCAGCACGGTCGCCGTAGCCGCAGCGGTGACCAGCCGGTCGCGCGGGAGCGCGGGCGTGCCGTCTTGGCGCCGGTGCGCGGGCCACAGCGCCAGTGCCGGCACAAACGCGATCGCCGTCTCCTTGCTGAGGAGCGCCAGCGCGAACCACACCAGCGCGACGCCGCGCCGTCCGCGCGATAGCGCGAGCAGCGCCGCCACCCCGCACACGAGCGCCAGCAGGTCCTGCGCGCAACTCGGCCACGCGATCAGCTGGCGATCCGCCTCGAGCAGGAGCGGGAACGCACCGGCCGCAGCGGCCGCGGGGGCCGGCCACGCCGGGCGGAGCGCGCGATACAGCAACACGCCCGCGGCGGCGAGCAGGGCCGCGTGCGCCAGCGCGACGAGCAGCGGATGCGACAGCATGAGCGGGCCGAGCAAGCGGTAATAGAGCTGGCGCGAGAGCGGCCGCCAGTAGAGCGGACTGCCTCCACCGCCCAGCCAGTCGACGTGGCCGCCGAGCAGCGCGTGGTAGAGGAAGCCGAAGTCGTCCGCCACCGGCTCGCCCAGCCGCCCGCGCCGCGCCGCGAACAGCACGGGACCCACCGCCAACGCCACCGCCAGCGCCCATGGATCGCGCCATAGCCCCGTCGGCCGGGATTCAACCACATGTACCGCATGGGTTTGCGTGACATGAGCAGAGCGCCTCGGGCGGCGTCCCATGCTCATACCCTGTTCGCGATCGGCGTCCGGCGCAAGCATGTTCGCGATGGCGCCGGTCCGCCGCCCCTGGACGAGCGAGCGTTCCACCAGATTCAGCTGGAACGATAGCGGCGTGGTAATGTTCCAGCAGGTGTTTTGTGATGCGTGTTAAAACACATGTCAGTCGCGGGTCAAGAGTCTGCGCCCACTCACGCCCGGGCCAATCCAAGGTCACGAAACCTCAAGGCGTGGCCGCGACTCGATCCACGACTTCTCGGTGTGGGGGTCCACCGGCTCCCGGGCAGCCTCCCCGTCCCTACCTTCCAAGGAGAACTTCATGAAGCTCGCGACTCGATTGCTCACCGCGCTCATCGCCGTTGCTGCCACGGCGTCGTTCGCCGCGGCCGCGCCGACGACGTGGAAGATCGACCCTGTGCACACGGAGGTCGGCTTCGAGGTGCGTCACTTCTTCGCCAAGGTGCACGGCGTGTTCCACGAGGTGGAGGGCACGATCGCGTTCGACCCCGCCGACACATCGGCCGTGAAGATCGACGCCACGGTGCAGGTGAAGAGCATCGACACTGGGAATCCGAAGCGCGACGGACATCTCCAGAGCGCCGACTTCTTCGACGCCGAGAAGAACCCGACGCTGACGTTCAAGAGCACGAAGGTCGCCCGGGCGGGCAAGGACAAGTTCAAGATCACCGGCGATCTCACCATGCGCGGCGTCACCAAGTCGGTGGTGTTCGACGCCGAGTTCCTGGGCTCGTCCGCGGTCAGCGTCGGCGGCCAGTCGTGGGGCACCAAGGCCGGCTTCTCGGCCACGACGGTGGTCAATCGCAAGGATTTCGGCATCAACTGGAACAAGGCGCTCGACAATGGAGGCGTCATGGTGGACGACAACGTCACCATCGTGCTGAACGTCGAGGCCGACAAGGCGCAATAGCCGCGCGCCGCGCCCGGCGCGGCCGCGACGCCACG
>JAYVCN010000247.1:0-3391 GCA_043749875.1 Candidatus Eiseniibacteriota bacterium
CCGCCGCACGCGCGAGGAAGTGGCGCGCCAGCAGCAGCACGTCGCGGCCGCGCTCGCGCAGTGACGGCAACCGCAGCCGTACCGCCGCCAGACGAAAGAACAGGTCGGCTCGGAACGTCCCTTGCGACACGCCCCGTTCGAGCGCGCGATGCGTGGCGGCGATGACGCGCACATCCACGCGCCGTGCGCGCGAGTCCCCGACCCGGCGCGCTTCGCCCTCTTGCAGCACGCGCAGCAACTTCATCTGGAGCAACGCGCTCGCGTCGCCGATCTCATCCAGCAGCAACGTGCCGCCCTCCGCCGCCTCGAACAGCCCGGTGCGGTCACCGATCGCGCCGGTGAACGCACCGCGCGCGTGCCCGAACAACTCGCTCTCGATCAGCGTGTCCGGCGTGGCGCCACAGTTCTGCGCTACGAACGGCAGTCGCCGCCGTGCCGACAGCGCGTGGATGGCACGCGACACCAGTTCCTTGCCGGTGCCCGTCTCACCCAGCAACAGGACGGGAAGTCCGCTGGCCGATACCCGCGGCAATTGTTCCAGCAGTCCACGCCACGCCGGGGAATCTCCGATCAGTTCGGGGGCCTCGAACTCCACCCCCTCGACACGCGACAACCGCTCCATGCTGCTCCTCCGATCTGTACCGGGAGCGGGGGCGTTGCACGGGGGGGGGCACTGGGGGCGACGACTGAGGGGCGACCACAACGGTATTCGCGGAGGGGCATCGAGCGAGAGTGCTATGCGGCGCGGACCGACCACTCCACACCGCGTTCCCCGGCGGCGATGCTTCCCAGCGTGAAGACTGTCTCACCCGCCGCGGCGAGGTCCGCGCTCACGCTCGCAGCCCCATCGGGCGCGACGATCACCAGCATGCCAAGCCCCAGGTTGAACGCGCGACGGGCGTCGTCCTCCGGCACCTGGCCCGTCTCGATCAGCCAGCGGAACAGCGCCGGCCGTGGCCACGCGTCGGCCGCGAGCCGCGCCCGGCACCCCTGCGGCAGCACGCGCACGAGATTGCCGGCGATGCCGCCGCCCGTCACGTGTGCCAGCGCGTGCACGCGGTTCGTCTCAACGAGTGGCAGCAGCGCTGGGCCATACCAGCGGTGCGGCGCCAGCAACGCCTCGCCCACGCTCTCCCCCGTTCCTCCCGGCAGTGGCGCCTCGAGCGCCAACCCGGAGTCGGCGAGCACGCGGCGCGCGAGCGAGTAGCCATTCGTGTGCAGCCCGTTCGCTGCAATTCCCAGCACGATGTCGCCAGCGAGCACTCGCGAGCCGTCCGAGAGCACTCGCGAGCCGTCCGAGTGCACGGGCGAGCCGTCCGAGTGCACGGGCGAGCCCTCCGGAAGCGCGATCGTGCCGAGCATGCAGCCGGCCACGTCGATCACGCCCGGCAGATACGTGTCCGGCATCTCGGCCGTCTCCCCGCCGATCAGCGCTGCGCCCACCTCGCGGCACGCCCGCGCGAGCCCGCGCACGACCGCCAGCACGTCGGCCGGATCGAGTGTCGACTGCGCCAGGTAATCGAGGAACGCCAGCGGGCGCGCGCCGTGTACCAGCAGGTCGTTGGCGCCGTGGAACACGAGGTCCGCGGCCGCGTCGTCGAGCCGGCGCGCGAGCTTTGCCACGTGCAGCTTCGTGCCCACGCCGTCCATGGTGGCGGCGAGCAGCCCCGGAGCACCCGGGAAGCGCATCACGCCCGCGAAGCCACCGGCTAGTGGGGCGACCACCGCGCTCCAGGTGGAGCGGATCTCGCGGATCACCTCGTCCTTGAGCGCGTCGGAACGCGACACGTCCACCCCTGCGTCCTGGTACCGCATCAGCCACCCACCCGAGTGCGCAGGCGCAACAGCATGAGATCCTCGCTGCTCGGGCTCGGGACGAGCGGGAAACGGCCGGCGGCGTGCAGGCGCAGCAGGCAGTGCACCACGTCGCTGTCGAACTGCGTGCCGGCGCCGCGCTCGAGTTCGTGCAGTGCCGCGTCGACAGGCAGCGCGCGCCGGTACGGGCGGTCGCTGGTCATGGCGTCGAAGGCGTCGGCCACGTTCAGGATGCGCGCGCCGACCGGCACATCCTCGGAGGAGAGCCCGAACGGGTAGCCCTGGCCGTCCGGGCGCTCGTGGTGGGCGCGCACGATGCCCGACACACGCCGCAGCGTGCGCACCTTGGCCACGATCTCCGCGCCGGCAGCCGGGTGCGCACGCAGCGTGCGCTGCTCCTCGTGCGACAACGAGCCCGGCTTTTGTAGGATGTACTGGTGCTGCGGACCGATCTTGCCGAGGTCGTGCACGAGCGCCGCGTACTCGATCTCCTCGACCTCGGTCTCGGAGCGCTTGAGCCCGCGCGCCAGCCGCACCGAGTAGGTCGAGACACGCACCGAGTGGTGCCGGGTGTAGGGATCCACTTCCTCGAGCACCTCGGTGAGCGTGCGCACGAAGTCCTTCAAGTCGCTGCGCAGTTCCACCGACACCTGGACCGCGTAACGCGACACGAGCACCGGCAGTGCCACGAGCAGCAGGCCCCACGGTCCGGTCGTGCGCCAGACCACGGCCGCGAGTGTGCCGAGCGCGACGAACGAGAGATGATGCAGGATCCCGCTCTGGAAGTTACGCTGCCAGATGCGCCAAGCGCTCGGGCCCTCGGTGAGCCCGATGGCCACGGACACGCACCCGGAGTTGACGAGGAAGAACGCCAGCCCGCAGGCGGTGAGCGCCAGTGCGCCCTCGGGGAACGCGACCTGCCCCACCCGCCCGCCGAACAGCTCGTAGGCGCGTGCCGCGGCGAACGCTCCGAGCACGTAGATGGCGCCATTGTGCGCGACGCGCACCACCGGCCGGCGCTGCAGCACACCCTGGACCGCGAGCAGCGCCGCCACATCCAGCGCCGCGGTCCAGAATGGGCCGAGCAGGAGCAGCAGCGGCAGGTCCACCATCGTGCCGGCGGTCATGACACCGCCGCCGGGCAGGTGCACCGGCGACAGCTCCGCAAGTACCAGCAGCGCGAGTCCGCCGAACAGCACCGGCCACACGGGCGCGGGATGCAGCCGCCACCCGGAGAGGGCAAGCGCCACGGCCGCCACCAGCACGGCGACGAAGTAAACGCGAAACAGGACCGGGCGCCTCGGCGCAGACGAGGAGTTCACGGCGTCCTTATCGTGGGGGCTTCGTGGCGGATGAGCAGCGACGAAGACATGCAGACGAGCAGCGACGAAGCAGAAGAGACGGGACCGACACCGGCATCAGGAGAGATTACAGCAACTCTGCCTTACTGCACCGGTTACCAACCGGCCTTGCCCAACAGCTCGACGATCTCGAGGAGCAGATCCATGAATGCCCACCTCCTTTAAGGGATTCTCCGCCCCGGCCCTTCGGCCGTGCGGGTGGGCGCTTCGCTGTG
>JAYVCN010000248.1:0-11620 GCA_043749875.1 Candidatus Eiseniibacteriota bacterium
CTGCGCTGGCGGGTGCGTCCCGCCACCACCACCAGTGCCGAGGCCGAGGCACGCGTGCAGTGGCAGCGCGCCACCCAGACGCTCGCGGGCGGTGCGAGCTTCGCGCGCACGCTGGTGGACGAGGGGGGCACGGCGCAACTGGTGTGGCAGCCTGGCGCGGCAGTGCGCTTGGCGGGCGCGTTCGAGGCCACGTGGTCGCGCTCGCAAGCCGCGCTCCAGGCCACGCGCACGCTCCGCCTGGGGCCGGACGCTGCGACGAGCGTGGGGAAGGCGGGCCGCGTCGAGTTCACGCTGCGGCGCGCATTCGTGAGCGGACCGCCGGCGCTGGGGTTGTTGCCGAGCGCGGACCCCGCCGGCGCCGCGCGCTGGGACGGCAGCGCGCGGTTTGATTGGCGCCTGCATGAGACGACCACGTTCGGCTTGAATGCCGACGTGCGCGAGCGGCCGGGACGGCGCACCGTGGTGAACGGTCGGGCTGAAGTGAGGGCGTTTTTCTGATGCGCACACTGCACGGCCTCCGGGCATGGCATGCGCACGGCCTCCGGCCGTGCCATTGCGCGCGCGCGCTGACGTCCGCGGGACTGGCGTTGTTATTCGCGAGCGCCGGGCTCGCCGCACCCGTGGCACGACTCACGCTCGCGGCATGGCCGTTCGCCCCACGCGATGGCGAGTGGGTGTTCGCGGCCTCGCTGCGCGCGCCGGCCGACAGCGTGCTGCTCGCCGCAGCGTTGCTGCGCGCCGAAGGGCGGCTGCAGGGCGGCGGCTGGCTCGATGCGCGGGTCTCCGCAGAGTGGAACATGGAGCGCAGCGTGCTGGCGGTGGTGACGGAGCCAGGGGCGCGCTATCACTGGGGCGCGCTTTCGTGCGACGTGCCGCGCGAGGATTCGCTCGCGCTCAGCCGCCTGCTGCGCTGGCCGCGCGGGGCGCCGGCGGATCCGGCGCTGCTCGGCGCGAGCGTGGAACAGGCATTGCGCCAGGCGGAGGATCTAGGGCACGCCTGGGCGCAGCTGGCCGTGACGGGCTGGGATGCCGACTCGGGCCGCGTCAACGTGCGGCTTTCGGGTGCGCTGGGACCTCGCGTGCAGGTGAGCGGCGTGAGCATCGTCGGCCTGCACACCACGCGGCCCGACGTGGCCGAGCGCGCACTGGGCCGGTTGAGCGGCGTGCTCTACAATCCCGCGGCTGCGCACGCTGCCGCCGTGCGCCTTGGCCAACTCGGCGTGTTCTCGCGCGTGGAGTTCACCGGGCTCGAGGGCGGGCCGCAATGGCAGGCGGGCACGCTGGCATTCAAGGTCGAGGAGCCGCGCTACAACCGCTTCGAGGGCGCGGTCGGCGTGCAGGGCCAGGCCGGCGTGGTCGGACTCGCCACGCTCGAGCTCGGCAACCTGCTCGGCACCGCGCGCGCCGCGACGCTGGGCTGGCAATCGCGGGGGGCCGGGCGTTCGGACTTCAACGTGCGCTACGTGGAACCGTTCCTCGCCGGGCTCCCGTTCCGCCTGGAGGGCGCGCTGGTGCAGCAACTTCAAGACTCGACCTACACGCGCACGCGCTGGGGAGTGCGCATCGGGCATGCGCTCGGCACGGGCGATCGCATCGAGGCCGGACTGGAGGAGGAACGAGTGGTGCAGACGCGCGCTGCCGCACGCACGGCCGATCTGCAGAACACCGTGTTCGCCTACGAGCGCGACGGCCGCGACGACCTCGTGGCCCCGCGGCGCGGAACGCGGCTGCGGCTGTCGGGCACGGGCGTGTTCAAGCGCGAGACCGAGCGGGTACCGCTGCCCGGGGAGGCGCCCTCGCACCGCTCGCGCGCGGGCGTGGTGGACGCGCGCGCTGAGTGGCACCGGCCGACGGGTGCCGCGACCGGCGTGGCACTCGAGCTATGGGCCGCGGGTCGCCTCGCCAGCGAGCGCATCCTCGCCGACTACGAGCGCACGCCCGTCGGCGGCGCCCGCACGTTGCGCGGTCACGACGAGGATGCGTTCCGCGCCGATCGCGTCGCGGTATCCAGGCTCGAGTACCGCTGGTTCCCGGGTGCGGCCGGCGAGCAGTTGTCGCTGTTCTGGGACCACGCGCACCTGTTCACGCGCACGCCCTTGCTCGACGCGCTCGGCAACCCGCTCGGCGATCGCGGGGTCAACCGCGATGCCGATGGCGTCGGGCTGGGACTGCGGCTGCGCGCCGCGGGCGGACTCGTGGACGTGGATTACGGATTGGAGCCGGGCCGTGGCTTCCTCGAAGGCCGCATCCACCTGCGCCTGGTGAGCGTTTTCTGATGGCGCTCGTCCAGCTCGTCGAGCATGCCTTTGCGCCGGGCGGAGTGCTGGCGAGACACTGGCCGCAATGGGAGGCGCGCCCGGGGCAGCGCACGCTGGCGATCGAGGTCGCGCGCACGTTCGAGCACGGTGGCGTGCTCATGGCCGAGGCGCCCACCGGCGTCGGCAAATCGCTCGCCTACCTGCTGCCGGCCGTGCTGCACGCGGCGGAGACCGGCGAACGCGTCGTGGTCGCCACGTGCACGCGTTCGCTGCAGGACCAATTATATGAGCGCGACCTGCCCGCCGTACTGGCCGCGCTCGGCGTCGAGCTGCCCGTGGCGATCCTCAAGGGCAAGCAGAACTACCTGTGCCCGCGGGCACTCGAGCTGGCGAGCGGCGACGGGGACGACGAGCAGGCGATCCTCGAGTCGTTGCGCGCGTGGGCGGCGCGCGACCCGTTCGGCGACCTCGACCGCTTCGAACACGCGGACGGCGAGGGCTTCCGCCGCATCCGCGCGCGCGTGGCCACCGACCCGTCCGCGTGCACGTCGGCCACCTGCCGGCGCGCGCGCGAGTGCTTCTGGGCGCGAGCGCGCCGGCGCGCGGCCGAGGCGAAGCTGGTGGTGGTGAACCACGCGCTGCTGGCCATTGCCTCCGGGGTGGACGGCCTGCTGCCCCCCTTTGACGTACTGGTGGTGGATGAGGCCCACCGTCTGGAGGGTGTGCTGTCGTCGCAGCTTGAACGCTCGGCGTCACGGCACAGGGTCGAGGAGCTGTTGCGGCTCACGGGCAGCATGGCGGGCGGGCGGCGCGGAGCGGGCTTGCTCGCACGGGTGCGCACGTTCGCCGCACCCCTGCTCGGCGCGGCTGCGAACCGCGAGCGGTTGCTGGCCGAGCTCGAGCGGCTGTCGGCGCGGGCCGACGAGTTGCGCCGCGACGCCGATGCGCTGTTCTCGCGCCTCGCGGTCAGCGGCGCCGCGGGCGATGGCCCCTACAGCCGGCGCGTGCGCCACCGCGATGCCGGCGAACTGTTCGGGCGCGAGCTGCAGTCCCTCGAGGTCGTGCTCGAGCACGCGCGGACGTTCTCGGAGGTCCTGCGCCGCGCCGCCGGCTCGCTGCAGGGCGGGGGGGCCGAGGAGTCATCCGGCGAGGCTTCGCAGGAGTTGCAGTCCGAGCTCGAGACCGTGTCCGGCCGCTGGCAGTTGTTGCACGACGACCTCGCCACGCTTGCCGACGCCGGCAATCGCGACTGGGCCTACTGGCGAGCGCAGGGACCGCAGTCGCGCATCGCCGAGCTGCACGGCGCACCGGTGTGGGTGGGCGAACACGCGCGCCGGCTGGTGCTCGAGGGCCCGCGCGCGGCCGTGCTCACGAGCGCGACGCTGTCCGCCGCCGGCGATTTCAGCTGGGCCGCCGCACGGCTCGGGCTGGGCGAGGAGCTGGGCGCTGCCTACACGAGCCTGATCGTGCCGAGCCCGTTCGCGCTCGAACGGCAGATGCGCGCCTACGTTCTCGACTCGCCGGGCGACGAAGCCGACGCGATCGCCGCGGTGGTGGCGGCGCTGTCCCGGGTCGCGCGCCGGAACACCTTGGTGCTGTTCACGGCGCACGAGCGGCTGCGGCGTGCACACGTGCGACTCAAAGCGCTGCTGCCCGCGGGGACGTTGCTCTACGCGCAGGATCGGGACGGGCCCGCGGGCTTGCTCGCGGAACGCTTCCGGGCGGAGCGGGGCGCGGTCTTGCTCGGCGTGCAGAGCCTGTGGGAAGGTGTGGACTTCCCGGGCGAGGCGCTGGAGGTGCTGGTGGTGGCGAGGCTGCCCTTCTCGGTGCCCGACGACCCGGTGGTCGAAGCCCGCGCCGAACGGTTGCGCGAGCGCGGACTCGAACCATTCCGGCACGATGCCGTACCCGAAGCGGTAATGCGATTCCGGCAGGGCGTGGGCCGATTGATCCGGCGCGCGACCGACCGGGGAGTGCTGGTGGTGTGCGACCCGCGGCTGGCGCGCGCGTCGTACCGCGGTCCGTTCCGGGCCGCGCTGCCGGTGGAACCCAAGCTGTGGAAGGATCCCCGCGGCCTCGCGCACGAGGCCGGTGCGTTCCTCGCGCGCGAGGACGGAGTGACCATGGAGGAGAGTCCGTGATCCGGCTGGGCGTGAGCAGGTTGACGCTGGACGACGTGGTGGACGTGGCCCGTGGCGACGAGCGCGTGGAACTGCCGGTGGAGGCCCGCCGGCGCGTGCAGGCCAGCCGCAAGGTCGTGGACGACGCGGTGCGGCACGGACGCGTGGTGTATGGCGTCACCACCGGCTTCGGTATCTTGAAGGACAAGCTGATCCCCGCCGACGACACGCGCACCCTGCAAGTGAATCTGCTGCGCTCGCACAGCTCCGGCGTGGGCCCCGCGACGCCGCGCGAAGTGGTGCGCGCGATGCTGTTGCTGCGCGCACACTCCCTGGCGATGGGAGTGTCCGGCGTGCGACCTGAGCTCATCGAGATGCTGGCCGCGATGCTGGAGCGGCGCGTGACGCCGATCGTGCCGCTGCAGGGCTCGGTCGGCGCCTCGGGCGACCTGGCGCCACTCGCCCACATGGCGAGCGTGCTGGTGGGCGAGGGCGAAGCGTGGCTCGGCGATCAGCGCATGCCCGCCGGGCTGGCGCTGCGCGGCGCGGGCCTGCAGCCGATGGCGCTCGAGGCCAAGGAAGGGCTGGCGCTCATCAACGGCACGCAGTTCTCGACCGCGTGGGCCGCGCTGGCGTGCGCCGATGCCGAGCGCGTCTGGGAAGCCGCCATGGGTGCGGCGGCGTTATCCACCGAGGTGCTGCTGGGCTCGTTCCAGCCGGCGCGCGAGGATGTGCAGGCGGTGCGGCCCTACCGCGGCGCCCAGGAAGCCGCGCGGCGGCTGCGCGAGTACTCGCGCGGCAGCGCACTGGTGGCCTCACACCAGGATTGCGGTCGCGTGCAGGACGCCTACAGCCTGCGCTGCGTGCCGCCCGTGATGGGCGCGTCGTGGGACGCCATCCTGCACGTGGAACAGCAGCTCGAGGTGGAGTTGAACTCGGTGAACGACAACCCGCTGGTGTTCCCCGAGTCGGGTGAGACCGTGTCCGCCGGATTGTTCCACGCGCAACCCGTGGCGCTCGCCGCGGACTATCTCAAGATCGCGGTGGCCGAGATCGCATCGATGTCCGAGCGCCGCATCGACAAGCTGCTCGACGCGCGCACGTCGGGTCTGCCCGAGGCGCTCGCCGGCACGCCCGGTCTCGAGTCGGGCTACATGCTGGCGCAGTACACGGCGGCGGCGCTGGTGTCCGAGAACAAGACGCTGGCGCATCCGGCGAGCGTGGACAGCATCCCGACCGGTGCCGGGCTCGAGGACCACGTCAGCATGGCGCCGATCGCGGCGCGCTACGCACGCCAGATCACCGATCATGCCGCGAAGGTGGTGGCGCTCGAACTCCTGTGCGGCTGCCGCGCGCTCGAGCTGCGAAGACCGCTCAAGGCGGGCGAGGGCACCGAGATGCTGTATGGCGCGGTGCGCCGCATCGCCAGCGCCCCGGAGGGCGATCGTCCGCTGCAGGGTCCGTGCGAGGAGCTGGCGCGCTGGGTATTGAGCGGCGCGCCGCAGAAGCTGGCCGAAGAAGTGCTGACCTCGTGAATCCGGTGGCCTCCGCCCGCGTCGTGCGTGCTGCGCGCGGCACGCAGCTCTCGTGCAAGGGCTGGGTGCAGGAGGCTGCGCTGCGCATGCTGATGAACAACCTGGATCCGGAGGTCGCCGAACGCCCCGAGGACCTCGTGGTCTATGGCGGCACGGGAAAAGCGGCGCGCAACTGGGAAGCGTCTGAGCGCATCGTCTCGGCGCTGCGGGCGCTGGAATCCGACGAGACGCTGCTGGTGCAGAGCGGCAAGCCGGTGGGCGTGTTCCGCACGCACGCGGACGCGCCGCGCGTGCTGATCGCGAACTCGAACCTGGTCCCGCGCTGGGGCACGTGGGAGCACTTCCGCGAACTCGAGCAGCGCGGGCTCATCATGTACGGCCAGATGACCGCGGGGAGTTGGATCTACATCGGATCGCAAGGCATCGTGCAAGGCACGTTCGAGACGTTCGCCGAGTGCGCCGACCGCCACTTCGGCGGCTCGCTTGCCGGCCGTCTCGTGCTCACCGCCGGGCTCGGCGGCATGGGCGGTGCTCAACCGCTCTCGGTGACCATGAACGGCGGTGTCTGCCTCGCCATCGAAGTCGAAGCGGATCGAGCAGCGCGCCGCGTCGCGGGCGGCTACTGCGACCAGTGCACGCATTCACTCGACGAGGCGCTGGCGTGGTGTCGCGAAGCACTCGCCGGCAAGCGGCCGCTGTCGGTGGGCGTGGTGGGCAACGCCGCCGAGGTGGTGCCCGAGCTGCTGCGCCGTGGTGTCATCCCCGACGTTGCCACCGACCAGACCAGCGCGCACGATCCGCTGCACGGTTACGTTCCGGCCGGCATGAGCGTGGAGCAGGCGGCCGAGGCGCGCCGCACGCGTCCCGACGACGTGGTGCGGCTGGCGCGCGGGTCCATGGCCACGCACGTGCGCGCACTGCTCGCGATGCGCGAGCGCGGCACGGTGCTGTTCGATTACGGCAACAACCTGCGCGGCGAGGCCGAGCATGGCGGGCTCACACATGCACAGGCGTTCTCGTACCCGGGTTTTGTTCCCGAGTACATCCGGCCGCTGTTCTGCGTCGGCAAGGGACCGTTTCGCTGGGCCGCGTTGTCCGGCGACCCGGATGACATCCGCGTCACGGACGAGGCCGCCCTGGCCGAGTTCCCCGACGACGCGCGGCTGCAGCGCTGGATCCCGCTGGCGCAGAAGCACGTGCGCTGCCAGGGCCTGCCCGCGCGAATTTGTTGGCTGGGTCACGGTGAGCGGCACCGACTGGGATTGCGCTTCAACCGGCTGGTTCGTGAAGGCAAGCTGAAGGCGCCCATCGTCATCGGCCGCGACCATCTCGATGCGGGCTCGGTGGCCTCGCCCTACCGGGAGACCGAGGCCATGCGCGACGGCAGCGATGCGATCGCCGATTGGCCGCTCCTGAACGCGCTCTTGAACACCGCGTCGGGGGCGTCGTGGGTGTCGCTCCATCACGGCGGCGGCGTCGGCATCGGCAACTCGATCCATGCCGGCATGGTGATCGTGTGTGACGGCAGTCCCGAAGCCGACGCGCGCCTCGCGCGCGTGCTCGTGAACGACCCGGGCACGGGCGTCATGCGGCACGCCGACGCCGGCTACGAGAGCGCCATCGCCCACGCCCGCGCCACCGGCATGAACCTCCCGGGCGTTTCGCCACCCCCGGGGCCGCGGCCTTGAAGCCCACAGCCGTACCGCCGAACCCGGCGCCAGCCGGGGAGACGGTAACGTCACGCCAGACCCGGCGCCAGCCGGGGAGACGGCAATGACCTACTGGCCCGCGCACGACCCGTCCGCGAAGCAGGTGGCCGGGCGCACCGCCTACCTGATCCTGCACAACACGTCCGAAGTGGTCACGCCCGACGCGGCGGGGCGCGAGATCCTGCGTTTCCCGAAGGGCGCGATCGTGTTCCGCGACGGGCGTGTGCTCGAGGTGGGGCCGGCCGCGGAGCTGTTCCGTCACCATCCGGATGCCCGCCCATTGAACGCCAACGGCAAGCTGGTCACGCCGGGGCTGGTGGACTGCCACACGCACATGATCTTCGGCGGGCATCGCGCGGCAGAGTTCCAATTAAAGCTGGCGGGCGCCTCCTACGCCGAGATCGCCGCACAAGGTGGTGGCATCCGCTCCACCGTGCGCGCGACTGCCGCCGTGAAAGAAGAGGTGCTTGAAAAAACGCTCGCCAACCGGCTCGAGCGCTGGCGCGCGAATGGTTGCACGACGGTGGAGGTGAAGAGCGGCTACGGGCTCACCACCGCGCGCGAGGTGCGCCTGCTCGAACTCATGGCCGGCGCCGCGATCCGTGTGCCCGGTCGCGTGCACCGCACCGCGCTGGTGCTGCATGCCCTGCCCCAGGAGTTCGAGAATCGGCGCGAGGAGTTCGTGATCGAGGTGCGCGACGTGCTGCTCACCGAGATCCACCGCCGCGGCATGGCGAGCGCGGTGGACGTGTTCTGCGATCCGGTCGGGTTCACGGTGGACGAGTGCCGCGGCGTGCTCGAACGCGCACGCGAGCTGGGGTTCGCGCTGCGCTTGCACGCCGAGCAGACCGAGCGCAGCGGCGGCGCGCGCCTCGCCGCCGAGCTGGGCGCGCGCAGCGCCGATCATCTCGAGAGCGCGAACGAGGACGACTGGCGTGCGCTGGGTGAGGCCGGCACGGTGGGCGTGCTGCTGCCCGCAGCGGCGCTGACGCTGCGCCAGCCGCTGCCCGAGGCGGCATTGGTGCGTCACTCGGGTGCGCGCGTCGCGATCGCCACCGACTTCAATCCCGGCACCGCGCCGGCGCAGTCGCTCATGGAGTGCGCTGCCCTGGCCGGACGGCTGTGTGGCTTCAATGCCAACGAGCTGCTGCTGGCGGTCACCTGGAACGCGGCCAAGGCGCTCGGCGCAGAGGCCGAGGTCGGGCACCTGAACCCGGGCGCATGGGGCGACGCCGTGCAGTGGGAATGCGAGACGCTCGAGGAACTGCCGTACTGGATGCCCGCCGTGCGTCCCGACACGGTGTTCATGCGCGGCGCCGACCTGGCGCTGCCGGCGGTCGAACGGCGCGTCTGGCCGTGAGCTGCGCCGCGCGATCAGCGAGCCCGCGGGTGCGGCGGTAGCCGGAGCCCGGGCCGCGGGTTAATCTGCGCTCGAGCCCACACTCCACCCTCACGACGTCACCCGAGGAGACTGCCCGCGATGCCCCGCCTCGTCGAATGTGTGCCGAACTTCTCCGAGGGCCGCCGCCGCGAGGTGGTGGACCAGATCCTGGACGCGCTGGCCGCCGTTTCGGGCGTGACGCTGCTCGACCGCGAGATGGACCCGGACCACAATCGTTCCGTGGTGACATTCGCGGGGGAGCCGGACGCGGTGCTCGAAGCGGCATTCCGCGCCATCGCCACCGCCTCGCGACTGATCGATCTCAATCACCACCAGGGTCAGCACCCGCGCATGGGCGCCACCGATGTCGTGCCGTTCGTGCCTGTCGAAGGTGTGACGCTGGATGACTGCGCGGAGCTGGCGCGCCGGCTCGGCAAGCGCGTGGGAGCGGAGCTGGCGATCCCGGTGTTTCTTTACGAGGCGGCGGCTCGCGCGCCGGAGCGCACGAGCCTCGCGGACGTGCGACGCGGCGAGTTCGAAGGGCTGCGCGAGCTGATCGGGAAGGACCCTGCGCGCAAGCCCGATTTCGGGCCCGAGCGCATCCACCCCACAGCCGGAGCCACCGCCATCGGCGCGCGCCGCTTTCTGGTGGCGTTCAACGCCAACCTGGACACCGCCGACGTGCGGGTGGCCAAGGCCGTGGCCGCCGCGATTCGCGAGCAGAGCGGTGGGCTGAAGAACGTGCGCGCGCTCGGCTTCAGCATCGAGAACGGACAGCGCGCCCAGGTGAGCATGAACCTGGTGAACGTCGAGGCCACACCCATCCACCGCGTGCTGGCCCTGGTGCGCGACGAGGCGGCGCGCCACGGCGCCGCGATCAGCGGTTGCGAGGTCGTGGGCCTGATCCCGGAGACGGCGTTGCTGGCCGCGGCCGAGCACAGCCTGCAGCTGGAGGGTTTCCAGCGCGACCAGGTGCTCGAGCTCCGCCTGCGCACGCCGCCGCTCAGTGAAGCCGTCGCGATCGCCAACTTCTTCGACCAGGTCGCCGGGCCGACGCCGACGCCGGGAGGCGGTACCGTGGCCGCATTCGTGGGTTCGCTCGCCAGCTGCCTCGCCAGCATGGTCGCGAACCTGACCCTCGGGAAGAAGAAATACGCCGGCGCCGAGGCCGCCATGAGCGAGCTCAAGCGCGAGGCGGGCAGCTTGCGCGCGGAGCTGTTGGCACTTGGCCGGCGCGACAGCGAGGCCTTCGACGCCGTGCTCAAGGCGCGGCGATTGGCACAGGCGACGCCCTCCGAGCAGTCCGCGCGCGAGTCCGCCATGGCCGCCGCCGAGCTCGAGGCGTGCCGGGTGCCGCTGGAGACGGCACGCGCGTGCGTCCGCGTCGTGGAACGTGCGGTGACCGCAGCCCGTCAAGGAAACGTCAACGCTTGTTCCGATGCCGGCGTGGCGGGCCTGTTGGCGAGGGCCGCGGGCGAGGGGGCCCTGCTGAATGTCCACATCAACCTGAAGTCATTGGCCACCTCGGCCGATAGAGACAGCGTGTCTTCAGAGGCGGTGACAGTCCGCGCGAGCCTCGTGTCCGCCGCGGAGCGGTGCGCCGCATCCGTGCAGGCCGCCATGGACGCTTGAACCCAGGGACAGGCTCCTCGCCGACGCGAGGGCAGGCCGGGAGATCCAGCCAACTTGGAAAAGGCGATCGAGATCAAGCGTCGGGCGCAGCGCTGCGTCCAGAACGGTGACCTGGACGGCGCACTTCGGGAATACGAGAAGCTGGTCGAGACCCCGGAGTCCGACCCTTACAACTTCGTGCTGCTCGCGGACCTGCTCTACAAGAAGGGCGATCAGGGACGGGCCGCGGAGCGCTACCTGAACGCCGTCACCGCGTATGAGAAGGCGGGGCTGTACAAGAACGCCATCGCGGTGTGCAAGAAGATGATGCGGCTGACGCTGTCGCAGGCGCAGGTGCTGCGCCACCTCGCCGAGCTGCACGCGCTCGACGGCCTCACCAGCGAGGCGTCCATCTACTTCTCGCAATACGCCGAGCACATGCTGCGCGCGAACAACGCGAGCGAGGCTGCGGCGGCGCTGCGGAAGGCATTCGACAACGGCCAGGAGAACGTGAGGCTGCTCGAGCAGATGTCCGAGGTGTTGGTGATCGAGGGCGAGACCGTCAAGGCCGCGCTCGCCATGCGCGAAGCCGCCGGGTACTGGCGCACGCGCCGCCAGGAGATCGAGGCGCTCCGCTGCGATGCGCGTGCGAAGCTGTTGGATCCCACCGGCGCGACGGCCGTCTCCGCGCCCGGGGGCGGGCCGGCCGCAGACCTGTCACCGCTGAAGCTGCCCGCGGCCCTGGCACCCACCACGCTCACCGGCCCGCCAGGCTCCAGGCCCGACGCGCTCGAGTTCGAGCGCACTGCGACCGCGCCGGCGCCGGCGCAATACGATTTCGCCCGGGACCTGCCGATCGAGCCGGGCTCCAGCCTGGTCCCGCCCGCCGCAGCCCGAGCGACGGGTTCGGGGCCGACGCTGAGAGCGGGCGCGACGCTGCCGCCGGCCGAGTCCGGCCTGTTCGAGCGCTCACCGCAGTTCTTCGCACCCGCGGGCGCGGGCCCCG
>JAYVCN010000249.1:0-9675 GCA_043749875.1 Candidatus Eiseniibacteriota bacterium
CGTCCTCGGACGGCGTCTTGCTGTACTCCGGCCACGCGCTCTGCGCGTCGTTGATCTTCTTGATGCCGTCGTTGTTGGCGCGCGCCCAGTAGGACTCGCGGTTCGTGCTCACGATGTCGAGCGCCTTCTTGTTGCCCTTGGCGGACAGCCCGTCGATCGCATGCTGGAACGCCACGCCCGCGGGGCCGGCACTGTCGAGCTCGGCATACGCCCAGCCCAGGTAGCCGAGCGCTTCGAGGTCGGCGGGATCCTCGCTGGCACAGCTGTTTAATTGATCAACTGCTTTATTCATCTCGCGCTGGTAGTCCTCGGTGTTACCACGCTCCTTGTCCTTCAACCCCTGGACCACGTACTGGATGCCGCCCGCACAGTGCATGTTGCGCGCGGACGCGGCAGCCGCGACCAGCAGCAGGGCCGCCACCGAGGCGGTGGCCACGATCGTACGCTTGTTCAAAGCACTCCTCCTTGGGACGTGTCCGTGGCCGCTAGACCAGGCGGTTGCCATTCACCAGCATGCCGAACGTGGCACCCAGGTGCTTGGCGGCCTTGCGGGACGCGAGCATGCGCGTCATGAAGATCTCGAAGTACTCCATCATGTGCGAGGTGGTGGAATCGAGCGTCAGCTCGAGCGTGATGTGCTTCTGATCCTCGTCCACGTTCAAGAAGCTTTTTTCAACTGCATAATTCACGCGGTCGTGGATGTCGAACTTGATGGTGTCGGGATTGCGCACGCGCGTGCGGTGCACGTCGCTCTTGTCGGCCAGGATCAGTGCCGCCGCCAGGTCGTTGACCGGGTCGCCGTCGTTCTCGTGGTGATTGCCGATGGCGGCGATCACTGGCAGGATCTCCTCGTCCGACATGCCGAACTCGCGCAGCAGCACCATGGCCATGACACCGCCGGTCTGCGCATGGTGGTCACGGTTCACGGCATTGCCGATGTCGTGCAGGTAGCCGGCAATGGCCGCCAGCTCGCACTGCCGCTCGGGGCGGCCCATGCGCTTCAAGACATTGAAGGCGATACGCGACACCAGGCCGACGTGGCGCTCGCCGTGCTCCGTGTAGCCGATCGACTCGAGCGCCGCGTCCGCCATGCGCACGTACAGCCGCACGCGCGGGTGGTCGCGGATGAACTCGAACGTGATGGGCGCGGCGGGGCCACCCACGTGGGCGGAGTCACCCGTATGGCTGGTCTCGGTGGCGCTGCGGGCGGCGCGATGGGTCATGGCAGGTATATCCCCTTGCGGGAAGGATGCCAGCCCTGGGCAGGCGTGGCGGGGCCGGTTGGCGGAGCGACACTAGGGTCGCAACTTGAATGGGGTCAAGCCTGAGCAGCTTTATGCACAACGCCCTGACGGCGGTCCCGCTCCACGCCGATTGATGCGCTTACGCACAGGGCGCGATGGAGTTGCGACACACGCAGCTTTACAGCACCTCGATCGGGTCGACGTCGGCCATGACTCGCACCCGGCGCTTTCCTGGCTGCTCGGCCTGGGCCAGGGCATCGGCGGCGACCTCTCGCAGCGCGGCGCCGTGCGCGCCCTTCAAGAGCACGTGCCAGCGATGGCGCCCGCGGAGCTTCGCCAGGGCCTGCGGGGCGGGACCCAGCACCTGGAGGTCATGTTCGGCGCCGCGTTCGCGCGCGCGCTCGGCGAGCGCGGTGGCGGCGGCTTCCACCTCGGCTGCGTCGGGGCCGTCGGCGCGCAGCGTCACCAGCCGGGTGAACGGCGGATAGAGCGCGTCGCGGCGTTCATCCAGCTCGCGCTTGCGGAACTCGCGCTCGGCGACGGCGGGCTCCGCGGCGGCAACCGCGGCGATGGCCGGATGCTCGGGCGTGCAGGTCTGGATCAGCACCTCGCCCGGCAGCTTGCCGCGGCCGCCGCGACCCGAGACCTGCACGAGCAGCTGGAACGTGCGCTCCGCCGCGCGGAAGTCGGGCAGATGCAGCGCCACATCGGCGTCGAGCACGCCCACCAGCGTCACGCGCGGGAAGTCGAGCCCCTTGGCGATCATCTGCGTGCCGAGCAGGATGTCGGCTTCGCCGCGCGCGAATTTTTCGAGCACTGCGCCAGAGCCGTCCTGCTTGCGCGCGACGTCCAGGTCCAGTCGCAGCACGCGCGCCGTTGGAAAAGCGCCCGCCAGCTCGCGCTCGGCGCGCTGCGTGCCGGCGCCGCCGTAGCGCAGCAGCGCCGCATGACACTTGGGGCATACGTCGGGCGCCGGCTCGCGATGGTCGCAGTAATGGCAGCGCAGCGTCTTGGGCTCTTGTGGCGCCATGTGCAGCGTCAACGCGATGTCGCAGCGCGGGCACTCGGGCGTGTGGCCGCAACCGCGGCACTGGATGTGGTGCGAGTGCCCACGGCGGTTGAGCCACATCAATACTTGTTCTTTTCTTTCCAGTCGCTCGGCAATCGCGCCGCGCAACGGAACCGACAACATGCCCGGGCCGCTGCCCTCGCGGCGCAGGTCCACGACACGCACCATCGGCATGGGCCGGCGGTCGACGCGGTTCGGCAGCACGAGACGCTGGTACTTCCCGCGCGCGGCGTTGGCCTGCGTCTCGAGGCTCGGCGTGGCCGAGCCCAGCACCACCGGAATACCCAGCATCTGCGCGCGCCGCACCGCCACGTCGCGGCCGTGATAGCGCAATTGCTCGCTTTGTTTGTAGGCCGGCTCATGCTCCTCGTCGACCACGATGAGCTTGAGATTCGGCAGCGGCGCGAACACCGCGCTGCGGGCGCCGACCACCACATCCAACGCACCGCGCCGCGCCAGCTCCCAGTTCTTGCGGCGCGTGCCGACGCTCAAGTAACTGTGCAGCGGCGCCACGCGCCCGCCGAAGCGCTTGCTGAACACGCTCAGTACTTGCGACGCCAGCGCTATTTCTGGCACGAGAATCAAAGCTTGGCCGCCGGCTTCACGCGCAGCCTGTGCGGCTCGTAAATACACCTCGGTCTTGCCGCTGGCGGTGACGCCGTGCAGCAGGAACGGCTGGAAGCCACTTGCGGTGACCGCGGCATCGACAGCCGCCACGGCGTCGCGCTGCGCTGGCGTGAGCGTGATTCGCTCGGGGATGGGCATGCGCAGGACGGCGTCTTCTGATGCGCTACGCCGGGCCAGTGAGCGCGCGAGTCCGTCGTTGCCGCCCGGCAATGCCGCCGCGATGACCTCGCCGGGTGGGGCCAGGTAGTAGTCCGCGACCCAGCGCGTGAGCTCCAGTAGGTGCGCTGAGAGCAGCGGCGCGCCGGTGATCTTGAGAATATCGCGCACGTTCGCGAGCGGCGAGCTGGCGATGCGCTCCACCAGCACGCCACGCATCGCGCGCCCACGGAACAGCACCTCGACCGGCGCGCCGGGGACGGCGTCCGCATCGAGCTCGGACGGGACGCGATAGGTGAACAGCTGCCGCACGGGGACGGGCAGCGCGATGAGGGCGAAGGACATGGAGGCTCGGCGTGGGATCGGTGCGCGTGGCGGCTGCGGCGGCCCCGGCGGGGGCGCCCCTGCACCATGCGGCGTCTCCCGCACCGTGGTCAATTCAACGCCGAAGTCCCGTGAATCAGGTGTAGAATCGACACTTCGCGGCAGCCCGAAGGAGGTTTCCATGCGCTCCGTGCCGAGCCTTCTCGCGTGTCTCGCTCTGCAGTTGCTCCCCGCCTCGACCGTACTCGCCGCGTGGCAGCCGAACGGCAACATCGTCACCCCGCAAACGTTCACGGAGTTCGGCCCACGCGTCGCGACCGACGCCCGCGGCGGAGTATTCGTGACGCTGGAGCACTTCTTCACCGGCCCGCTGGTGCAGCGCTTCGGTCCGGACGGGAGTCCGGCTCCCGGCTGGAGCGAACAGGCGAAGACCTCGACCGGAAGCGCCTTCACCCATGGCGTCGCGCGGCCGGCCATGCCGATTCCGGACGGCTCCGGCGGTTGCTTCATGGTGTGGATGTTGGACGACGAGTTCTGCAAGCACGGTTGCAGCAGCGACCCGGGACGGCTCCGCCTGCTGCGGCTCACTTCGCAGGGCGCGCCCGCGCCGGGCTGGCCGTACCTTGGCATCATCGTGTCCGAACACCTCTCGTTCCCGTTCCGCACGTTCGAGGCGTGCAGCGATGGCGCCCACGGCGTGTGGATCACGTGGCAGTCCGACGCGTTTCTTGCGCAGCATATCGGGCCGGATGGTGAGCTCCTGCGCGGGCCCGAGCCGGTCGTCACGAACTCCACCGGCTGGCAGTCGCGCCCGCGCATCGTGGGTGACGCTCACGGCGGGGCATACGTGTTCTGGGGCGAGGGTGCGGCGAACGCATTCCCCCGTGGCGCGATCCTCGGCCAGCACTTCACTGCGGACGGTCGCGCGCGCTGGGGCGAGACGGGGCGGCAGGTTTCGAGCGAGTCGTACGACCTCGCGCGCGATGCGCCCCAGGCGCTGCCGACAAAGCAGGGCGATGCGGTGGTCGGTTGGAGTGGCGTGCATGGCGCGGATCCCGACGTGTTTGCGACGCGCGTCGACCGACAGGGCGCGCGGGTGTGGCGGGCCGACCGCGTCGTCTGCAGCGCGCCGACCACGCAGCAGGACGTGCACGTGGTGGCGGAGCCGGGCGACGCGGTGCTCATCGCGTGGCGCGATGCGCGCGCTGCGTCCGGTGTGTTCGCGCAGCGACTTGACCGCAAGGGCCGTCCGCAGTGGACGCGCGACGGGGTGGCGGTGTGCGTGGGCGCAGGCGTGCGTACGTCGCTCGTGGCGTGCGCGGATGGCCATGGCGGGGCGTTCCTTGCGTGGACCGACCTGAACGCACCGTGGTCAGTGCTCGCGACGCGACTCGACGCACGGGGCGGCGTCGGGCACGGCTGGCCGGCCGATCCCGCACCGGTATGCGCGCGCTCGAACCACGAACGCTTCCACGACCAGGCGACCTCGCTCGACATCGCGTCGACCGGGCCCGGCTCGGCGGTGCTCTGCTGGACTGACCTGCGCATCCCGCCCACGGTGGCGTTCCTCGACGAGGTATCCTTCGTCATGCGCCTCGGCCGCTCAGGGCCGGCCGCGAGCCCGGTATTGGCACCGGCGCCGGGGGCTGCACCGGCTGCACTCGCCACGCCGGTTCACGCCGCGAGATTCGCTATGTCCCCCGTGTTCCCGAATCCGTCGCGCGGCGAGGCGAGCGTGCGCTTGAGCCTTGCGGACGACTCACCCGCGACGCTCGACTTATTCGACGTGCTCGGCCGGCGGCTCTCGACCCGCGAAGTAGGTGGCGCGGCCGGCGAACGAACGCTCGCGCTGTCACCGGGCCGCCCGCTCGCGCCGGGGATCTACCTCGTGCGGCTCTCGCAGCGCACGCACGTCGCGACGTCGCGCGTGGTGGTGACGCGGTAGTTCGCGAGTGCGGCGGCTTGGCGACGATTTGACTTGACGACCTGCGCGGTGTGAGGCGCGCTCGGGCCGCAGCGGCGTCGAGAACGCGCACGTGGAGCGCATGCCGCCACGCGCCGCCTCGATCGGCGTCGCGCGCGCGAAAGTTCCCGTCGCGCACGCGTCCGCGCGGCACACGGGCACGCGGCGAAGCCGAGAACATGCATGCGATGCTCGTACATGCCCCCGTGACGAACCTCAGCCACGGAGAACCGATGGGCTTCAACCCACTGTCCCGCCTCGGCGACGACGAACTCGTCCGCACGATCCGGAGCCTGCTCGTCCGGGACCGCAAGCACACTGCCGAACTCATCGCGCACCTCGCAGAAGCCGTCCGTCGCAAGCTCTACCTGGCCGCGGGCTATCCCGCGATGTACTTTTACTGCGTGCACGAGCTCGGCATGTCCGAAGCGGTCGCCTACAAGCGGTCTCGCGCGGCGCGCGTCGTGCTGCGATTCCCTGCGGTGCTCACGGCGATCGCTGACGGACGGCTGCACCTGGATGCCGTACGACTGCTTTCGAAGCACTTCCGCCGGCACAACGTCGAGTCGCTGATCGACGCGGCGACCCACAGGACCAGCCGCGAGGTGCAGCTGCTGATCGCCGAGCGGTTCCCCAGGCTGGATGTCCCGACAACGGTCCGGCCGATGCTGCCTGTGGTGTGCGCTATGACGCCGCGCGTGGAGGCTGAGGGGGATTCCGCGGACGTCAGCGAATCGTCAGAACTGGATGCACATCCAGTTCCGAACATGTCCTTGAACACTCCGACTCTCACTAACAGTTTGCGTCCCGCGGAGCCGGCGTCATCTCCACGCCTCACGCCCACATCCGTCGGCCGCTTCGCGCTGCAGGTCACCCTCGACCAGCGCACGCACGACCTGCTGCGGCGCGCACAAGAGTTGCTAGGGCCAGCGGCGAGCGGCCACGACATCGCGCAGGTGCTCGGTCGCGCGCTCGAGGAATTCGTTCGCACGCTGGAGCACGAAAAATTCGCGACGACCGATTCACCGCGCGCCCGTCGCAGCGACGCGAGCGGCCGTTACGTCCCGGCCGAGATGAAGCGCGAAGTCGCCGAGCGCGATGGCTACCGTTGCGCATTCGTGGGCGCCACGGGGCGGCGCTGCAGCGAGCGCTCAGACCTGAAGATCGATCATATCGTGCCCATCGCCCGCGGCGGCCGCACGACGCTCGACAACTTGCGTCTGCTCTGCGCCCCGCATAATCAGTACGAGGCCGAGCGCATCTACGGCGAGGCGTTCATGCAGGCCAAGCGAGAGGCCGCGGGCCACGTGGACGACCTCGTCCGCGAGCGCGCGTCCCAATACGCCATGCGACGCACGAAAGCCCGCGCCTCTTGTCGGCGCGGGCTTCGTGTTTTCCTGACCGGAGTCGGTCTGAAACGCTTCAGGCCTGCATGCGCTGCTGCGAGGTGCCGTGGCCGAGGATGGCGTTGATGCGCTCGACCAGCTTGCGGGGGCTGAACGGCTTGGTGATGTAGTCGTCCGCGCCGACCTCGAAGCCGACCTTCTGGTCCACGTTGCGACCCTTGGCCGACAGCAGGATGACCGGCACGTCCTTGGTCTCGGGGTCGGCCTTGAGGCGCTTGCACGTCTCGTAGCCGTCGAGCTTCGGCATCATGATGTCCAGCACGATGAGGTCCGGTTTCTCGGAGCGCGCCTTCTCCAGCGCCTGCTCTCCGTCGAGTGCCGTGACCACTTCGTAGCCTTCCATGCCGAGGCTGAAATCGAGGATATGGACGATGTAGATCTCGTCGTCCACGACCAGGATCCTGCCCTTCGCCATGCCGCTCACCTCCTTGCGACTTCGCCGTCCGTGCACCGCTCGCGCGGCGACGGTGTCGAGGCCTTCCGTGTGTGTATCGGCGGGCCATTGTTCGGGCTTGAGTGCTTCGTGGACGGATTTCTCAAGATATTGGGCGCCCGCTCAGGCGGCGGCCCGGGAGTCCTCGTCGCCGTGCTCCAGCGACTTGACCAGCGCTTCCACGACCTCGGGGTCGAACTGCTTGCCGGACTCGCGGCGCAGCTCGGCCATGGCCTGATCCGGCGGCAGCGCGGGCCGCCACGGCCGGGACGTGGTCATGCTCTCCCACGCGTCCACCACCGCCAGGATGCGGCTGCCGACGGGAATGTGGTCGCCCGAGAGCCCCTGCGGGTAGCCGCTGCCGTCCCAGTGCTCGTGGTGGCTCAGGATGAGCTCGCGCACCAGGCCCAGGTGTTCGAGCGGGCGCAGGATCTCGACGCTCACCTCCGGGTGCGCCCGCATGGCGCGGCGCTGTTGCTCATCCAGGTGGTTCGGGTGCACGGTCTCGGGCCCGAACCGCACCATGCCCAGGTCGTGGATGCTGGCCACGTAGCCGATGACATCGAGCTCGGCGGGATTCAGGTTGAGCCGGCGCGCCAGCGACCGCGAGCGCTTGACGTAGCGCCGGCCGCCGAGCGCGAACTCGCGCTTCAACTGCGTCATGGCGCGCACCGCGGCCAGCGCGTCGTCGACCACGCGCTCGCTGTCGGGGTAGGCACAGGCGCGTTCCACCGCACTGCCGACGCGCTCGGTGAACATCACCAGCAGCGCCAGGTCGTCCTCGTCGAACGGCTCGCCGCTTTGTTTGTTGTTGGCATTCACAACACCAATCACCTCGCCCTCGACGCGCAGCGGCACTGAGAGCAAAGATTTTGTGTTGTTTTGCGGATGGTTCAGGCGCCGGAAGCGGCGGTCGGTCTCGATGTCCTGCACGAGGATCGGATGCCCCCACGCGGCCACCGCGCCGGCGACCCCGCTGCGCATGGCGGTGCGGCGGCCTTTCACCACACCCTCATGCCCGGTGCTGGCGGCCACAAACAGATCGCCGCGATCGGGATCCACCAGCACCAGCGACACGAGCGAGCTCTCGAGCGTCACGCCGACCATCTCCACGATGGCGTCGAACAGCGGCTGTAGATCCGGGCGCCCGAGTGCCTGGCGCGCCACCCGCCGCGCGCGCGCGGAGGCGGTCTGGCGGACTGGGGCGGTGAAGCAGAATCTTGGGCCGGGCGTGCCGCCGCCGGCCACGGCGGGCGGCTGCTCCACCCACAGGCGGCCGGCATGCAGCTCCACGAGACCCCGCGCGATGGCGAGGCCGAGCCGGGAGGCACCGGGTCCACGCGTGACCGCGGTGGATCCAGCGGGCGCTGCGCGGCGGGCGCGGTGGAAGTGCTCGAACACGCTGGCCAGGTCCTCGTCGGGCAGCGGCGGCCCCTCGTCCTCGACGACGCACGTCCACTCATCGGTGCGCCCGGAGAGCGACAACTGCACGGTGCCGTCCTGCGGCGAGAACTCGATGGCGTTGGCGACCAGATTCCCGATGCCGCGGCGGATCAAGTCGGCGTCGATCTCGACGCGGGTCTCGTCGACGGTGAGCAACAGCGTGATTCCGCGCGGGCGTGCGGCCGCGGCCAGGTTGTCGAGGATGTTGTTGCCGAGTTCGCGCAGCGTGAGCACCGTCAGTCGCAGCGTGCACTCGCCGCCCTCGATGCGCGACAGGTCGTTCACGTCGCCGAGCAACGCGGTCATGCGGTCGCATTCTTCATTGATGACACCCAGAAAACGTGTGCGCGTGCTCTTGGCATTCTCCGCCACCAGTTCGAGCGACTCGCTGTAGGCTTTCACCGACGCGAGCGGGCTGCGCAGTTCGGTGGCGACCAGGTTCAAGAGCCCCGACGAGAAATCCTGTGACGTGGCGAGCCGGCGTTCGAGCCCGGTCACCTGCGCGCGCTCGTCCTCGAGCGCGCGGCGCAGGTGGGAGCGCTCGAGCGCCAGCGCCAGCGCGTCGCCCATGGTCTGCAGCAGCAGCCGTTCTTGAGAATTGAACACGTGCACGCGGGTGAAACCCACGAGCAGGAACCCGAACGTGGTGCTACCCGCGACCAGCGGCAGTGTGGCCAACGACACCGGCGGCGCGTGCCACAGCAGCGTCTCGCACGGCGTCTCGCTGTCGAACGTCTCGTCGAAACGCGCGCGGTCGTTGCGCATGACCCACTCCACCGGGCCGCCGTGTTCGGCGAGGTACGGCGTCTCGACGCCAGAATCCTCGTACAGGAACAGCGCGCCACTCCTGCGATCCACGCGCAGCAGGCGGGCGTGATCCGCGCCAAGCGCTTCGCGCAGGTGCAGTTTCGCCAGGTCCCACGACACCGCCAGCTCGCTCGTGGCGCGCAACGCCAGCACCGCCTCGGCCAGCAGCGTCAGCGTCTCGCGCGGCAGCTCGGAGCGATTGG
>JAYVCN010000250.1:0-3912 GCA_043749875.1 Candidatus Eiseniibacteriota bacterium
TTTGCCACGCCGTAGATGTCGCTGGCCGCAGTCAGGTTAGTTGTTGTGAGCACGTCCGCGCAGCCGTTCGTGTTGCCAGACAACGACTGGTAGGACGGGTTGCGGAACACGACGCCAAGCTTGTCCGTCAGGAACTGCGTGTGGGCCGGATCGACACCACCGGCGGCCTTCTCGGACTGACCGAAGCCGTCGCCCTGGATGAAGATGCCGCGTGGCTGGGCCGAGCCCACCGACTGCGTGAGGTAGTCGTTCAGGAGCGCGATGTCGTTCTGGCTGCGGTTCGTGAATGGTCCGAGCACGCCGGAGACCAGATCGCCAGACAGGATCGCCACCATGCGGTAGTACGCGCGCAGCATGTCCGGCGTGGGGCCCGACTTGGCCTCCTTGCCGGCGGCGAAGCCCATACCTGCACGGTTGGCGAGACGGGCGCCCGGGGCGCCGGCGCTCGTGGTAAGCGATTCGGAAGCCTTGACGCCGTACATGTCCCACGTCGTACCCGGCTGCGAGTTCTTGTTACTCACCGCCACGGACATGTTCGTACGGACGTCCAGGCTGGTGATGTTCGTGGTCCCCGGCGCCGTCCAGCCGTTGTGCGAACCACGCTTCACTGCTGCAGTCGCGCCGATCGAGTCCATCACCGAGACGAACCGGCCCTCGTTACCGCGACGGTCGTTCAGGTCGATGTAAAGCATGCAGGCGGAACCCGCACCGCCGAATGCGTTGTTCTTCCAACGGTCCGGCAGCACGGAGAACTGCTGCCAGCGGTGCTGATCCGTTGAGCCTTCACCGTTCTGCGGCGTGATGAAGTTCGTATCGGGGCACATCGCGAAACGCACGAACGGGTCGATGCTGTGGGACTTGCGATAGAAGTAGGCCACGTGCGAACCCGGCGTCAGCAGCCCGTCGGGGATGATCTTGGTGAATTCCTTTGTCGTCGCCGAGCCATCCCAGCCGGTGCGCGACGGCGGCACCGTGGTCAGCCACGCCGGGACGACGCCCGTACAGTTGACGTTGTTCAGCGTCGCCGTGCTGGTGGCGGCCTTGGTGGTGTCGATGACGAGACACTTGAACTTGCTCACGCCGAGCGCCGCGAACTTGGGATCGCTCTCGTGGTACGTCGTCATCCACGCGCCCTGCGTGAGACCCGTGCCCGTGATGCCGCCCACCGGGAAGATGTTCCGCTCCGTCGTATCCATGCGCGCGCTGTTCCACGTGAGATTGTCCCAGCTCGTGTGAGCGTGGTGGTCGCCGGCGGAGACTTCGCCCGCGTTGGCCATGTACTGACCCCAGAACGAGGCATCGCCCGATGCGACGACGCCAGCCTGATTCGTCGGCACTTGCAGCAATACACCGGACGGCGAACCCCCCGGAGCCATGCTGCGGCCCGCCGCGATCTGGTAGTTACCCGGACCGGGAAGAATACGGAACACGAGGTCCACGCGAACATTCGCCAGCGCCGGATCGTCCGGAGCGCTGACAGTGGCATTGGCGGCGTTGATGCTGCTCGAGTCCCCCGGGATGTCGAAGCGCAGCTGGTTCCCAGTCGCCTGGGCGTTGTTCAAGCCCGTGCGGATAAGTGCCGTTGTGGTATCGAACGCGGCCGTGCCGGGCAGGCCAGCCGTCTCGTTCGCCGGGAACGTGTCGTTCACGAACTGCCAGATGTCGCTCGAGACACTGCCGATTGCGACAGCATTGCCGGCGCTCGCCTGGCCGGGCACGCCCGGCAGGTCCACGAACGCGAGCGCGATGTTGTCGAAGTAGCCGCCTTCATTGGAGTTGCACCCCAGCGTGATGTTGAACCGGAAGCATTGCGAGGTGACGCCGATGAGCAGGTGCAGCGAATCAGGAATTCCGCTTGCGTTGGAGGTCCGGAATGGAAATCCGTTCCCGCGGAACGGTTCGAAATCCGTGAAGCACTGCGGCTCGGGGTTGAAGATGATGAAACCGGGATAGCGCCGGTCTCCCCAGGTCTTGCACCCGTTCGTCTGAATCGCTGGATAGGTCTGCTGACCCATGACCCAACTCATGCCCGTGAACTGCAGGTTGAACATGCCGGCGTACATGTCGTACCACAGGATGTAGTCGTTGCTGGCACTGGCGATGCTCGCGGTGATGCCCTGACCGTTCGGCACCCCACCGGACCCAGGTACGAACGCGAGCGACGGAGACATGATGTACGACATGGTCTCGCGCATCGAAGCGTACCGGGAATCCGACATGGATTCGCCCATGTCGTGGTTCGCGGGCGTGACGACGTTGCCCGAGATATTGCACACACGCGACGGTGAGTTCGACGGGCCGCACAGGTCGTTGTAGGTGAGATTGCTGAGCGCCTCGACATGGAACCAGACGCTCGGGGGCTTGCCCGTCGAGCGCCACACTTGGGTGGCGCCCAATGCCGGCGGCAGCGGAAAGCGGTTGTCAATGGCGTTCACGCCGCCCTGCTCCTGGGTCTCGAAGTCACCGATCACCACGGGGCCCGCGCCCATGTCGATGGTCACGTCATCCACCTGGACCGCGCCACGCGCGCCGGAGTGATAGCCGCTCGAGACCGCGTCGCCGTCCGAGAAGCCACGGTTCGTCTTGACCCGGAACACGAGCCGGACGAGTCCGGGGTTGCCCGACGTGTTGAGGATGGTCGAGACTTGGGCCGCCGGAACCACGATCGGGCCCGAGGATGGCGTCGCAGCGAGCGTGTCGATGGGATTGTTCCCCGTCCGCTGGAAGAGCTCGTAGTAAGGCGCACCGTCGAAGATGCGCAGCACCTCCGAGAACCAGCGGCGCTGCTTGTCGTAGACCGGCCGAATGGTTCCGTCGGAGAACTTCACCGCCGCGTCGTTCACGGGCGAACCGATGTAGACCATGAACGAGTCCTGCGGCGCATTGGCGCCCGCGGCGGAACTGGAGATGAAGTTGCCCGCGGTCATGGCGAGCGGATCGCCGTGGAACCAGCCGGAGCGGGTCGAGGCAGTCGTACTGATGCTGGTGGACATCCGGGTGCGGTACAGGAACGACACCGACAGCGCATTGCCGGCCGGGACCGCGATGTCGCGATAGAGCAGCTGGTCCATCTGGTCGAGGTAGCCCGGGAGGTGTTTGCCGGTGCCCCCGGTGGACGACGATCCGAATTCGCCGAACATCGCGACTGCTTCACCGCCGTAGTAGTTCTTCGTAACCTGGTCCTGCACGCTATAGTCACCGTGTTGCCGCATGCCGCACCACGCCGAGCGTGTGCCGGCCAGCGGCGTCCACATCACCGCGGAGCCGCCGGGCTGGGTGCGACCGCCGTCGGCGTGCCAGTAGCCGATGACTCCGAACGTGCGCTTGGCTGCAGACTGTTGGCTGATCACGAAGTTGCCGACATTGCCGTAGTCGAGGCACCACCACGGACGATTGTCGTCGGTCAGCGTGAGCCCACCGGTACTGTTGTACTCGCGCTCGTAGGGCCACCAACCCTGCAACGAATCGGGCGCCTGGATGCCCGTGAAGTTGTCCCAGTCCCACATCGTGTTGTCGGGGGCATTGGTGCCGGGCAGGTACGAGCCCCGGTAGAGATTCCAATAGTTGTCCGGCCCGGTGTGGTTCGCGAACGACTTGCCCAGGTACACCGTGTCGGGGTCGGCACCCGCCGAAGTACTCAGGAGCTGGACGCGCGAACGGACGAGTTCGCCGACCTGGCGCGCATTGCGGAGGATGGGATTGTCATTCGACTCGGATTGCGCGCGAGCGCAGGGAACTGCGAACGCCGCCAGCAGGACGAGGCACGAAACAGATTGAAGAAACGTTCGCATGGCAGCTCCCTCTCAATTCAAGACGATGACGCGCCCGGCGTCCTTCTGGACGCTGCTGCGCACGAAGTACACACCGCGCGCCAGCTTGCTGCCCGCGTCATCGGTGCCATCCCATTGCAGC
>JAYVCN010000251.1:0-11003 GCA_043749875.1 Candidatus Eiseniibacteriota bacterium
CCGAGCAGGCGCTTGCGCAAGTGCTGCGCCATGCAGCCGGCCACGCCCACGATCAGGTCGGGGTTCTTGCTCTTCAAGTGCGCGAACTCGCCCAGGCGCCCGAGCACGCGCAGCTCGGCGTGTTCGCGAATGGCGCACGTGTTGAGGATCACGGCGTCCGCGTCCTCGGCACGCTCCACCAGCTCCATGCCCGCGCGCTCCAGCACGCCGGCCATGAGTTCGGAGTCGGCCACGTTCATCTGGCAGCCATAGGTCTCGAGGAACACGCGTTTCATGGAGGGCGGGCAGTCTAGCATGGGGCGGGGCGAACGTGCGCCCGGAGAGGTGCGAGAGCAGCTGGGTACGGTGCCGCTCTAGCGCAGCCGCACGATCGACGATCGCGCCGCGATGCCGGCTGAGCGCAGCTCGGCGAAGTATTTCCCCGCTGGCACGCGGGCGCCGCGCCCGTCGCGGCCATCCCAGACGAATGCGTGGCGCCCGGCGGGCAGCGCGCCGCTCACGAGGCGCCGCACGCGACGACCCTGCACGTCCATGACGTCGAGCTCCACCTGCCCCCGCGCCCCAAGGCCGAATCGGAACGTGGTCAGCGATCCGGACGGGTTCGGCGCGGGAGGCTCGAGCTCGACGACCGGGGACTGCGTCGGCACCCCCGTCGAGCCCGTGCCACCCATCGTGATCCAGCGGCCTATCGACGGCGTGCCGGCCGGATTCAATACAAACAGCAGGTAATCTCCCGGGGGAGCGATGCCGCCGTCGGCGGGAGCGACGAACCGTGGCGAGGGTAGGGCTCCGCCCGCGCGCACCAGGGGCACATAGCATTGGTCCTGGGTGATCCCGTGCGTGGCCGACGCGGGTCGGATGAGGGCCGCGCGCGCGATCGAGTCTGGCGAGACGACGGTGAACGTTGCACCCCACGCCACGCTCGCGGGTGCACTGTCGATGCGAGGCCGCGTCGCCGCGCTGCCGTCGGCGTTATAGAGATACGGTGGGCAGTAGAGATTCATCTTCACGTCGTGCGCGGGGTCGAAGATGCCTCCGGCACTCAGGACCCGGCCGTCGGGGAGCAGCACCGCCGTCGAGTGATAACCGCGCACCATGGTGTCGGCGGCGAGCGTGTCGGGTGCGATGCCGCCGTACCACCAGCCACGGGCACCTCCCGCCCCGATCCAGTCGGGGTCCCACAGTTCCGGCCGACGAACGGGGGTGGAGTTGGAGCGGGTGAGCGTGCCCCCCGAGGCGAGCACCTGCCCGTCCGCAAGCACGGTGAGCATGTGCGTCGAGCGCCCGCTCGCCATCGCGTTCGCCGTTCGCCGCCAGCGCGGGCTTGGCTCGTCGAGATCGATCCAGCGCGCCTCTGCGGATGCCGTGACGTAGACGGCCCCGTTGCCCGACTTCATCACCTTTCCTGGCCGGTACATCACAGCCGTGCTGCCGTCGAGCCGGGTCGTGTCGGCAGGCAGCTGCTGCCACGTGCCGGCCACTGGATCGAGGCTCCAGGTCTTGTATTGGGTGGTCGTCGGGCCTGCCTCGAACACCTGGCGCGCGCCGTGGACGAACATAAAGGGGTAGGATCGCTGGACATGTGGCGCCGGCATCAGCGTCCACTGGCCCGAGGCCGGGTCGAAGATCTCGGGGAAGATGGCGGCTTGGAAATTCGGATCGAGCCACGCCGCTTGTCCCGTGAGTGAGCTGCCGGCGGCTGCCAGCGCGCTCCATGTCAGTCGTCCCACGTCGGGGATCAGCGACCAGGCGACCGGATCGGGCACGCCCCCGGTGTCCCCGCCGAGCAGCACCAGCCGGGCCTGGACATCGTCGTAGACGAAGCTCGAGCCGCTGCGAGCACGTGGCGAGGGGCCGGCCGTGCTCATCGGGACCCACTCGGCGGTATCACCCGACAACGTCACCCACAACGTCCACAGATCGCCGTTGAGCCCCGCCGCACCGGCCCCGCCGAATACGAAGCCTCGCACCCACGAGCGCGCATCGCCCCGTGTCCTCGCGTAGGGATCCATGGCCAGCGCATGCTGCCAGCGTCCACCCGGATGCTGGCTGGAGAGGAGCAGCGGGCGCTTCCACACCGGGCGGCCGCCCGGCGAGGCGAGCACCCAGACCGCATCGGACAGCGCACCGCCGGCATCACGCCCGCCCACCAACAGGACGATGACGGCCGCCGGTGCGTACCCCGCGGCGATGCCGCTCTGGGCGACGGGTGGCGTTCCCACCACGGAGTCGGCAGGCAGGCTGGTCCAGGTCCACGTGCCGTGAGCGTAATCGAACGTCAGCCGCCACAGGTCGCCGAGCGGCGTTCCCGCTCCGTCCTCGCCGCCGAACATCACCATCGGCGGTTGGTATCGCGACGCACCCGCGATGACGCACGCGGCATGCCGCATGCGCGCCGGCGGCGACACGGCGGTGGTGAGTCGCGTCCACGCATGGTCCTGACTGAAATCCGCACCGGCAGGGGCGACCTGCCATGTGTCGGCGAGCATGGTCGAGTTGACGCCGCGGCCGCCGAACATCACAGCGGGTCCATCCTCCAGGATCGACAACGAATGACCCTCGCGTGCGCTCGGCCACGTCCCCGAGGGGTCCGCGGCAGGCGACCACGCGCCTTGCGCGGTCAGCTCGAGCATGCGCAGCCGCGCATCGGGCGGCGCGCCGTCGGCGCGTCCCCCGAAGCTCATGTACGGGCGGAACGTGAAGCCCGAGGAGGCGAGCACCCTCCCATCGGCCAGCACGGTACTCGTCGCATTAAAATGCCGCTGCTGGGTTGCGTCGGCGAGCGTGAACGCGTGCGTGGCCCGATGGAAGATCGCGCACGAGCGCACGCCGACATCGTGTCCCTCGTCACCACCGACCACGAGCACGTCGCCGTCGGGCATCACCGACGCTCCACTGGCGTGCGGGTTATAGGGCGGCGAGCCGAGCGGCAGCAGTGTGAAATTCGCCTGGACCGACGCATCGCAATCATCGCTGGCGGGATTCCATCCCCACAGCGCGCCGCTCACCAGCGAGTCGGTGGGGCTGCCGTCCCAGCCATAGCCAAGCACGAGGCTGTGTGAGCCGGGCTCGCCGCGCAGCAGCAGCAGGTTGACGGCGACGCTGGCATGCGCGGCATCGCGTCCGAAATACCGCGGCACGGACCAGCGGCCCGGGTGATGTGGCACGGGCTGGGCATGAGCCGCGGGGCACAGGAGCACGACCGCGAGCGCGATCGACAAGCTATGGCGCATGGGTCTCCCCAGTGCGGTGGGCCGCGGCGGTGGGGCCAGCTCCGGATGAAGGGCGGCACCGCATGGAGCCTCGCCCGGCTGAGTGAAACACTTTCGGAGAGCCCGCGCTACAGCGCGATCTTAAAAGGCAACGAGCTGCCGCGACGCGCAGAGCAATCCTTCCATCGGACCCTTACCCAACCGGCCACGTTTGACCGGCAGACCCCGCCGCCCACAGACTTCCCGGCTCTACTTAATCAGGAGCCCACATGACGTCGCCCGTCCCCAAGCCGCCCTCGCGCGAACTGGTCACGTTCCCCAATCCCGCGCCCGGCCGCGATTTTTGGATTCGCCACGACTGCCCCGAATACACGGCGCTCTGCCCGGTCACCGGGCAGCCGGATTTCGGCACGATCATCGTGCGCTACGTGCCGGACGAGCTGTGCGTGGAGTTGAAGTCGCTCAAGCTCTACATCTGGTCGTTCCGGAATGAAGGGCATTACTTCGAGCAGGTCACCAACCAGATCCTCGACGACCTCGCGGGCGCCATGAAGCCGAAACGGCTCAAAGTCGTCGGCCGGTTCAACGTGCGCGGCGGCATCACCACGCGCGTCGTGGCCCGTTACGAGCAACCGCAGGGCGGCAAAGCCGCAAGTCGCTAGCGGTCGACGGCCGCGGACCGCATCACCGAACCCCGCGGCCCGCTCCGGGGTAGGACAGCCAGATTTCCGTGACGCCCGTCCCCGGTGGGCCTATGCTCGTGGCCCCGGGTGCACCCCGGGCCGGCCGCCGCACGGGAAGGCTTTCTCAGCCGCTCATCCGAGGGGGCGGAGGGGCACCCGCACGGCGGCCGTTCTCGCATCCCTCGCATCCCAGGAGCCGATGCCCACGTTCTTCCGTCGCGTCGCTGCGGGCCTTGCCCTCGCGCTACTCGCCGCCTCACTGGCCCGGGCAGCGGACTACGTGCCGGGCGAGCTGCTCGTGCGCTGGAAGCCGACCACCAAGGCGAGCGCACGCGCACAGGCGCTGGCGCCGCTGGGCGCGGCGCGGCTCGCCGAGTTCGATTTCATCGGCGTCGAACGGCTAGGACTGTCGGGCATGTCGGTGGAGGAGGGGGTCGCGCGCCTCGCCCTGGACCCGCGCGTGGAATATGCCGAGCCCAACTATCTCTGGTCCATCAACCGCGCGCCGGATGACCCGCGCTACCCGGAGCAGTACGGGCTCAACAACGTCGGCCAGACGGGCGGCATCGTCGGCGCCGACATCGGCGCCGAGCGGGCGTGGGACACGTTCACCGGCGACCCGGAGCTGTTGATCGGTGACATCGACACCGGCGCCGAGTACGACCATCCTGATCTGGCCGCCAACATCTGGACCAACCCGGGCGAGATCCCCGGCAACGGCATCGACGACGATCACAACGGCTGGGTCGACGACGTGCACGGATACGATTTCTACAACCATGACGGCGATCCGCGCGACGACAACGGCCACGGCACGCACACCGCCGGCACCATCGCCGCAGTGGGCGACAACGGTGAGGGCGTGACGGGCGTGGTGTGGCACGCGAAGCTCGTGCTGCTCAAGTTCCTGAACAGTTCGGGCAGCGGGCCCACGTCGGCGGCGGTCGAAGCGCTGCAGTACGCCATCACGATGCACCTGCGGCTCACGAACAACTCGTGGGGTGGCGGGTTCTACTCGCGCGCGCTCGAGGACGCCATCGCCGCCGCCGGCGCTGCCGGCCAATTGTTCGTGGCCGCGGCGGGCAACTCGCGCGCCAACACCGACGCCGCGCCGCAGTACCCGAGCGCGCTGCCCGAGGACTGCATCGTGGCGGTGGCCGCGACCGACGAGAATGATCAGCTCGCGAGCTTTTCCAACTATGGCGCGACGAGCGTGGACCTCGCGGCCCCGGGCGTGGGCATCCTGTCCACGGTTCCCGGGCACGGCTACAAGCTGCTGTCGGGGACCAGCATGGCTACGCCGCACGTGACCGGCGCGGCGGCGTTCCTGATGGGCCGCTTCCCGGGCATGGCCGCGCTCGACGTGAAGGCGCGCCTCCTGCGCTTCGCCACACCAAAGCCAGCGCTCATCGGCCGCTGCGTGTCGGGCGGACGGCTGAACCTTGACCTCGCCGCGTCCGATCCCGACAGCCTGCCGCCCGGCGCCATCAGCGACCTGTCGGTGAGCGCGCCGGGGTCGAACTCGGTGGACCTCACCTGGACCGCGACCGGCGACGACAGCACCGCGGGCACCGCGACGACCTACGAACTGCGCTACTCCACGCAGGCCTTCACGGCGACCGAGTTCGCCAGCGCCACGCTGACATCGTCGCCGCGGCCGGCGGCGGCGGGGCAACCGCAGACCTGGCGCGTGCGCGGACTCGCCACCGCCACGCCCTACTGGTTCGCCGTGCGCGCGCTGGATGAGTTCGGCAACGCCGGGCCGGTCTCGGGCGTGGTGACCACCACCACGCTGCCGCCCCCGAACCTCACCCTGTCGCCGCACACGTTCACCGCCTCGGCCAACACCGGCGACACGACGCGGGCGAGTTTCGAGATCGCGAACGATTCGCGAGGCACGCTCGAATGGAGTGCGCCGCGCCCGGCGCTCGACGCGAGCGTGGCGCAGCAGGCGTGGCCGATCGAGCAGCGAGCCAAGGGTGCGGACGGCGCAGCGCGCGAACCGCAGATCGAGCGCAGCGGCGGCCCGGACCCGTTCGGCTATCGCTGGACGGACTCGGCCGAACCGGGCGGTCCCGACTTCGGTTGGGTGGACATCGCGACTCCGCCCAATGCCATCGCGCTCAGCGGCGATGAGGCCGTGTCGGGGGTGGTGCCGCTCGGGTTCAGCTTTCCGTTTTATGGGCATCGCTTCACGCTGCTGCGGGTGTGCACGAACGGCTATCTGCAATTCGGCAACGATGGGCCGCAGTTCGTGAACTCGGGGCTGCCCTCGAGCGGCGGGGCGCGCAACCTGATCGCGCCGTTCTGGGACGACCTGCACTTCGGTACCGGCGTCAACCGCGCGTATGTGCACTTCGACGGCGCTCGCTGCGTGGTGACCTGGCTCGCGGTGCCGCGTTACAACGACGTCAGTTCCGTCATGACGTTCCAGGCTGTGCTCTACCCCTCGGGCGAGATCCGGCTCCAGTACCTGCGCATGACCGGCAACACCGGCAACTCCACCATCGGCATCCAGGACAGCACGCGCACGGTGGGCCTGCTGGTGGCGTTCAACCAGGCGTTCGTGCGCGACAGTCTTGCGGTGCGCATCGTGCCCGTGCGCCAGTGGCTGGCGCTCGATCCCACGCAGGGATTCCTCGCACCCGGGGCACACCAGAGCGTCAATCTGCTGCTCGACGCTGCGGGGCTCGGCACGGGGACGTACCACGGCGTCGCTCGGCTCGTGAGCAATGCAGTGCCCGGTGCGGACACGAGCGTGGCCGTGTCCCTGCACGTTTCGGGCGCACCGGACATCGCGCTATCGCCCACGGCACTCGAATTCGGTGCGCACTTCACGGGTGCGCACGACACGCTCGCGGTGACCGTGGCCAATGCCGGCGTGGACCCGCTGCACGTCGACGGCGTGACCTGCGACCGCGCGATGTTCACCGTGGCCGGCGCGGGTTTCACGCTGTTGCCGGGCGACGCGCGCACGCTGCCGGTGGTGTTCACGCCCGATGGCATCGCCGACGACCGCGGCACGCTGTCGGTCGCGAGCGACGATCCCGACCGGCCGCTGGCCAGCGTGGCGCTGCACGGCGTGGGCAGTGCCGCCCCCGAGATCGCGGCGGTGCAGACGCGGCTGCGCACGGCCACGGCGCCGACGTTGCGGCCAGACGCGGCCCAGCGCCAGCAGTCGCTCGTGCTGCGGAATCCGGGCGGCGCGCTGCTCGCGTGGACGGCGTCGGCCTACCAGGGGCTGGTGGGCGCACGTCCGGACCCAGTGGTCGCGGCGGCTCCAGAAGTCCTCCAGATCAAGAACAGCGTCGGACCCGGCGTCGGGGCGCTCGGTAGTGGCGGCCCGGACGCGTTCGGCTATCACTACGTGGACTCCGACGCGCCCGGCGGCCCCGCGTTCGCGTGGCAGGAGATCGCGGCGAGCGGCACGCGGCTGTTCGGCAGCGCCGACGACTCGACGACGCGCGTGGCGCTGCCGTTCCCGTTCACGTTTTACGGTCAGACGTACGACAGCCTTTCCGTGTGCACGAACGGTTGGCTGAGTTTCGTGAGTCGCGACAGTTCGCTCGTGAACACTGATCTGCCGAGCAGCGCGGTGGGAGTACCGCGCGCGCTCATCGCGCCGTTCTGGACCGACCTCGACCTGCGCACCGTGCGCGGCGCCGGCCGCGTGTACGCGTACCACGACGGCAGCAAGCTCATCGTCGAGTGGAAGGACGCCGTGCACTTCTCCGGCGCCTCGCCGTACACGTTCCAGGTGTTCCTGTGGCCGAGCGGTGCGATCGAGTATCAGTACCTGTCGCTCGGCGCGCTGACGAACCTGGCTACGGTCGGGCTCCAGGACGAGACCGGCAGCATCGGGCTGCGCGTGGCCTACAACGTGAGGTATGCGCACGCCGGACTGCGCGTGCGCATCTCGCACCAGGACGACTGGCTCAAGCTCGACCGCACCGCCGGCAGCATCCCGCCCGGCGGCAGCGACACGCTGCGCGTGACCTTCGACGCGCGCCAATACAAAGCTGGCGACTACGCCGGCGAGGTGCGCGTCGCGAGCAACTCCGTGGACGAGCCGCTGCTCACCGTGCCGTGCGCCATGCACGTGGGTCTGATCCAGTCCGCGATCGAGGCCCAGCCGGGCGCCGTCGGCGCGGTGTCGCTGGTGCCGCTCGTGCGCCTTGCGCTCGTGCCGCCGACGCAGGACGCCACCGTCGAGCCCGCGAGTCTCCAGATCAATGGTGTGCCGGTGAAGCCCGTGGGCGAGCCGACGCGTGGCAGTGATGGCCGACTCATGCTGGCGCTGCGCGCTCTCGACCTGGTGGCGGTGCTGCCCGCCGGCGACGTGCAGGCCGTGACGCTGTCGGGTGAGTTCGACCCGGACGGCTGGTTCGCCGCCGGCACGCAGGTCTCGGTGGCACACCCGGGCATCGTGGGCGGACCGCTGCCCGCGTTCGGCTCGGCGCTGCCCGAGCGCACGTTTCGCGGCAACGAAGCGGTGGACCTGGCGTGGATCCCGCCCGCGGGCGGAGCCGACACGTACGAGGTCGCGTACACGTCGGACGGCGGCGTGCGCTGGACGGTGGTCGCTCACGACACGCAGCCGCGCTTCGGCTTCATCCCCGTCGACACCACCTCACGCGCACTGCTCGAGGTGGTCGCGCGCCGCGGCGATGCGGTGGTGGACACGTGGCTCTCGGCGCCGTTCGTGGTGGACCTCGAGGTGGTGGGCGTCCCGGCCGATCGACCGCTCCCGTTCGCTTTCCACATGGTGGGGGCCAGTCCAGCGTTGGGCAGCGTGCGCATGTCGTTCGACCAGCCCGCCACCGGCGACGCCGCGGTCGAGGTGTATGACGTGCGCGGCGCACGTGTGCGCACGCTGCTGCGGGGCGTCCTTGCGGCGGGCCGGCACGTGCTGGCATGGGACGGCGACCGCGACGACGGCGGCCCTGCGGCCCCGGGGGTTTATCTGGTGCGCGCCATGAGCGGCCCGCAGTCGCGCACGCTGCGAGTAGCGTTCCTGCGTTGACACACGCGCTCAAGCCTAGAGCGTAACCCCAGCCTGCATCGGGGCTTGACGGCGCGCGCCCGCGCCACAACACTCACAGAGCCGGGCCGCACTCGCGCGCCCGTGCCCCGCGCGAACGTATCTTCAGTGCCGCTTCCGGCGTATCCGCGTGGACACCCCGGGAGGCGCGCGGTCAGGCCGATGACGACCAGTTCCCAACTGTTGGCGACGGTGAATCTGGTGCTGGGCGGGCTCGTGTTCCTGCTCGGCTTCGTGATCCTGCGCGAGAACCCGCGCCAACGGCTGAACCGCGTCGTGTCGCTGATGTTGTTCTTCGGTGGCTTCGGCGCCGTGCTCGCCGCACTGTCGCTGCTGGTGCCGGGCAAGACCGACAGCGCCGGGCTGCAGTCGAACGTCGCCTACGTGTGGGAGCTGTTCTTCCCCACGGCGTTCCTGCTCGCGAGCATCTTCCCCGAGGAGCGCACATTCGCGCGGCCGTTCACGCTGCCGGGCGGCATGCGCTCGCCGAGCTTCGCGCTGCTCGTTTACTCACCCCACGCGTTTCACTTCGTGCTGGTCGTCGCGACCTCGCTCATGCCAGCAGAACACACGGTACACACCGGCGGCGGATTCGCACGCTCGCTGGCGGAGCTGGGCGGCGTGATCGGCCGGCTGTTCCTGAGCGTGCACCAATCGCTGTTCTCGCTGGTGGATCTGTTCTTCGGCGCCGCGGCCGTGGTGCTGCTGGTGGGCAGTTGGCGCCGCACCCAGGTGCCGCGCGTGCGCCAGCAGTTGGGTGCCATCGCCGTGGGTCTGGTGAGCTGCCTGGTGTTGTACGCGTTCGCGACCACCATCCCGACGCTGCTCGGCCGGCCGCTCGAGCGCGGCATGCAGGCGGCGCTCACCACCGCCGCGCTCACGCTTGGCTCGGGCGCGATCGCGTATGCGATGGTGCGGCACAAGTTCCTCGACACGAAGCTGATCGCGCGCCGCGGCATCCTCTACGCGCTCGCCTCGGCGGTGCTGATCGGCTTCTATCTGACCGTGATCGAACAGGTGAACCATGCGGTCGCCGGCGCGTTCAAGATCGACGCCCGCATCGTCGAACCCGTGTTCCTGATCATCGCGCTGACGCTGTTCCAGCCGGCGGTCTCCAAGATGGAGGAGTCGCTCGACCGGGTGTTCCTGCGCGATCCCACGGACTACCGGAACGTGCTGCGCGCGCTCGGCCGAGAGCTGCAAACCACGATCGACCTCGAGGACCTGCTCAACCGATCGGTGCGCACGCTGACCGAAGCGTTGCTGCTGCGCTCGTCCTACATGGTGGCGCTGACCGCGGAGGGGCCGGTCGTGCGCACCGGCGCGGGCGAGGCCATGTCGGCGGAATCGCTTGACGGTGTGGCCGGGTTGATGACACGACTGTCGGCGCAGGATTCGAGCTACCGATTGTCGGATCCCGTGGATGGGTTGAAGCGCGTCGATCGCGAGCTGCTCGTGCGCAAGCTGGGGATCGAGCTTATGGTGCCGCTGCGCTGGCGGAACGAGACGCTTGGCATCGTGCTCTTGGGCGAGAAGCTCACCGGCACCGAGTACACCAGCGAGGACGTGGCGCTCCTGAACAACCTCGGCTCGCAGATGGGCGTGTCGCTCCAGAACGCGCTGTTGATGCGCGACCGCTTAAAGGTCGCACGCATCGAGGAGGAGCTGTCGCTGGCGCACCAGATCCAGCAGACGTTCCTCCAGAGCGACTTCCCGGAGCTGCCGCGCTGCGCGGTGCACGCCGTGAACCTGCCCTCGCGCCAGGTCGGCGGCGACTACTACGACGTGGTGCCGGCGCCGGACGGCTCGTTTCTCGTGGCGATCGCCGACGTCGCCGGCAAGGGTGTGCCCGCGGCGCTGTTGTCGAGCATGCTGCAGGCGGCGCTGCGCACGCAGGCGCGCTCGGTCGAATCCCCCGCGATGATCCTGCGCAACATCAACGCGCTCGTCTACCGCAGCACCGCCGTGCACCAGTTCGCGACGTTCTTCCTGGCGCGCGTGTCCGCCGACGGGAATCGCATGGCGTACGCGAACGCTGGACACAACTGGCCGGTACTGTTGCGGCGC
>JAYVCN010000252.1:0-3066 GCA_043749875.1 Candidatus Eiseniibacteriota bacterium
TGAGTAGCCTGCGACCGCGTGCACGCACACGGCGCGGCGGAGGAGCAAGTGGCCGAGTGGTTCTTCACGTCCGACCTGCACGGTCAGGGCGAGCTCTACGAGCAGGTGATGACGCTGGCGAGCGCGCAGCGTCCGGGGGCAGTGGTGCTGGGTGGTGACCTGGCTCCGCACGGCACCGGTGCGGCAGGACTGCAGCACCAACGCGTGTTCCTCGAGGGCCTGCTGGTGGAGTTCGCCCGCCGCCTGCGCGACGCGGTGCCGGGCGTCGAGCTGCTGCTGCTCATGGGCAACGACGACTGGGCCGCGAACCACGACGTGCTCGAGCGGTTCGACGGCACCCTGTGGCGCGTGTTGCACGCACGCGCCGTCCAGGTGCAGGGCGTGTGGGTGGCGGGTCTGTCGTGGGTACCGATCACGCCGTTCGCGATCAAGGATTGGGAGCGTTGGGAGGACGGCGCCGATGAAGCGCCCGCGCGGCTGCACGGCTGGCTCTCGGGCGGCGAGGCGCTGCGCGAGTTCCGCTTCGATCCGCAGCGGCGCACGCCTACCATCGCCGACGGGCTTTCTGAGCTCGTCGCATTCTCGCCACCCGCCGAGACGGTGTACGTGCTGCACTCGCCGCCACGCGACACCGCGTGCGATGTCATCTCCACCCGGGAGCATGTCGGCTCGCGCGCCATCCGCAACTTCATCGAGACGCAGCAGCCGCGGCTTGTGCTGTCGGGCCATATCCACGAATCGCCGCGCATCTCGGGCGCATGGCGCGACCGGCTCGGCCGCACGCCGGTGGTGAATCCGGGACAGTTCGGCGGTCCACGGCTGTCCGGGGTGTGGTTCGATCCACGGCAGCCCGATACCTCGTTGCGCCACACCGTCCACGAATGAGTAGAGCAAGCGGCGCCTGACATGGGGTGAACGTGTGCCGGCACGGCGCGTGCTAAGCTTCTGGTGCGCCGAAGCGCTCACCCGCGGCGCACCCGCTTCCCACACGGGGGTTACTTTGCGAAGCCTCACGCCGTTCTTCCTGCGACGTCTCACGCTGTTCGCGGCGCTTGCCGTTCTGGCGCTGCCCGCTCATGCCGCCGGCGTGGTGTGGCGGAGCTGGAACGACGGGCTGGCCGCCGCCGCCGGCTCGGGCAGGCCCGTGATCGTGGACGTGTACACGGACTGGTGCGGCTGGTGTAAGCGCATGGACCGCGACACCTACGCACGCGCCGAGGTGAGCGACTACGTCAACCGGCATTTCGTCATGGTGCGACTGAACGCCGAGAGCAACGAGCGCGTCACCTACACTGGCCGGGAACTCACCGGCCGCACGCTTGCGGGTGGCTTCGGTGTGACCGGCTATCCCACCACCATCTTCCTGCGCGCGGGCGGCGAGCACATGGTGAACGTGCCGGGCTACCTGCCGCCCGATAAATTCATGAAGCTCGTGCGCTTCATCGGCGACGGCGCCATGGACCGCGGCGTGAAGTGGGAGGAGTACACGCCTGAGCCCAAGGCGCACTGAACCCGTGAGCATGAGGCCGTGAGCCTCCGCTCGTGAGCCTCCTCCTGGGAGTCACCGTGCTGGCGGTGGACACCGAGACCACCGGCATGAGCCCCACCGAGGGCCACCGGCTGGTCGAGGTCGCACGGGTCGCGGTGGTCGACGGGGTGCTCGGAGCGGACTGGTCCACGCTCATCGATCCCGGCCGCGCCATCCCGCCCGAGGCGACGCGCGTGCACGGCATCAGCGATGCCATGGTGGCGGGCGCTCCCAAGGCGGCTGCGGCCGGGCGCATGTTGCGCGCGGCGTGTGGCGACCTGCCGTTGGTGTTCCACAACGCGCCGTTCGACCTGCCGTTCCTGACACAGTTGTTCCGCGACGCCAACGCCCCGCCGCTCCTCAACCCCATCATCGACACGCTCGGACTGGCGCGCGGGCTGTTCGGCACCGGCAGCAATGCGCTCGGCGCGCTGGCCACGCGCCTGAAGCTCCCGCCCGAGACCGCGCACCGCGCGCTCGGCGACACCCGCACCACGGCGCGGCTGTTCGTGGAACTCGCCGGCCGCTGGGAGCGCGAGAAGGGCGTGCGCTCGCTCGACGAGCTGGCCGCCGCGAGCCAGGATGTGATGCGGGCGACGGCGCGGCGGTAGTCGGGCGCGCGCGGGCCGCGCTTGCCTGGCGCGTGACTGGCGCAGAGATCAACTTGCTCGGGGCAGGGGCTTGAGCTGGGCGATCCCGGTTGCGGCTGCCGAGTGCAAGGCATGCCATAGATCCCAATCCTGCTGAAGACCCAGCCAAAAGTCAGCACTCATGCCCGTCACGCGCGCCAGTCGTAACGCCGTGTCCGGGGTCACGCTTCGCTTGCCGCGAATGACCTCGTTCAAGCGTGGGAAGGAAACGCCGAGGCGAACGGCGAAGGCCGATTGTGGCATGCCGAGCGGCTTCAAGAACTCCTCGAGCAACATCTCCCCGGGATGCGTTGGGGGACGCTCAGTCGGAAGCCGCCGCACGATCATGCCCGACGAGGTACGGAGGACTCGCCTAGTGGTAGTCTGTGACCTCGACTTCATCGGCATACCCTTCCTCCCAGCGAAAACAGATGCGATACTGCTCGTTGATGCGAATGCTGTGTTGACCCGCTCGTTTCCCCCGCAGCCGCTCGAGCCGATTGCCGGGAGGGATGGCAAGTTCTCGCAAGTCGCGGACGCGGTTTAACTGCGTCAACTTTCTCCACACGATCGGCCACAGCGCCTGCGGGCAACCTTGTCGGGCGCGCCGGCTGCTCACGCCGTTGAAGAGATCCTCCGTGGCTCTGTCGGCAAATGAGCGTATCACGGGTCCCATTATAACGGGTCACGGAATTTCCGGTCAAGCCAACGGCCGGCCCCGCCGTGTGCCAACGCCCTGACAATCGACCGGTGGCGGGCGGCGCGTCGCATGGCGGCATGGCGCGGGCCGGCACACGCTGCCGGCGACCGGGCCGGCTCCGCTGGACGAGTCCCGCGACGCGCGCCATGATAACGCTGCAGGCCGCGCTGTCCCCCGCAAGCGCCCATCGCGCGCGCACAGGAGCCGTT
>JAYVCN010000253.1:0-10107 GCA_043749875.1 Candidatus Eiseniibacteriota bacterium
CCTTGCGTCACTCCCGCTAAGTGTTGTAAACACAACCGCGGAGAGGTGGCCGAGTGGTTGTAGGTGGCGGTCTCGAAAACCGCTGCTCTATCCGTCTGAGCGACACGGCTGGAATCGGATGAGCGCTCTGGTCGCCGATTTGATCGGAAACTTCACATCCTCAGCCGTTCAGCCATCAGGTTGAGCGCCCGCCTGCCTTGCGGCGTATCGCGGACTGGCCGGGACAAGGCCAGATCCGAGCGAATCAGCATGACCGCGGGGGCAAGCCCCCTGCGCCGCGGTCACGACGGCACGGGCGCGGCGACGATGAGAAGGACGGTTCCGGAGGGCGACCAGAGGACACACGATGCCCCCATTTCCGTCGAAATCGTAGCTGATGACACAGGCTGGGTTGGCGTATCCTGCTTGTGAGCAGCCGTGGCCCGGCATCCCCCGGTCTTCGGCCCGGTGCTCCTTCCACCCGCGTGATGCGCCCGCGGAGGCCGCGAGCGGATTCACGCAACATGCGTGAGGAGCGTGCGATGAGCCTATTGACAGCTCCAGTTGCCGAAAAGATCGACGAAGGAATCGTGGCCAATCTGGTGTTGATTCACATCGCGGTGAAGAATAACGAACTGTATGTACATCCGCGACGGGCCGCAGAGGCAATGGTGTTCCACGTTTCGGATGCGGCCAAGTGCTCGCCTGCCAGGCCTTGGGGAATCCGGTGGTTCGTCACCGGGCTCGCGGCCGGGCAGCGTATCGAGATCACGCCGAAATCCTCGAATGGGCACAAGAAAATGTTTCATGACCAATACGTGATTGCGTATCCGAACAACTCCATCCTGAGCGGTACTCCCTCCCAGGGGGGCGGCGGGGACGAGTTGCATTGGGGATACGACCTTCGCTTGATGGACGCAACGGGCCAGCTCTACCTGATCGACCCGGGCATCATCATCAAGGACGACCCGTAGCCGTTCGCCCCCTCGGGTGCGAGACGCAACGAAGGCGGCCCCGCGGGACTTCCATCCCGGGGGCCGCATCGCTACCGCCCCAGTGCCACTCCCGATGCTTTGCGTACCGCACCTGCCGTAGCAGCGCTTCCGTTCGCATCGACGGCCAGCAGTCTCACGAACGCCGAGTCATCGCGCATCGCGGCAAACTCCACGTCTCCCCGCACGCGCTCGGGTGAGATACCCATCCTGAGCGCGCGGCGCAAGGCCGCAAGCGCCTGAGACCGCTGACCACACAGGCTCTGCACCATGGCGTCTGTGTAGGCGCATTCCGAGCTCTCCGCCAGCATGCCCGCGGGCATTTCGCCCAACGTCCGTCTGGCCGCCTCGCACTTGCCCGCCTTGGCAAGATCCAATGCGCACTCAAGACGCTGCTTCGTGTCGGCGGGGTTGGCGTGCAGCGCTGCTTCGGCGAGCCGTCCCGCTTCTCGGTACGAATCCAGGGCTTGCCGGCTGCTGCCCTGCCGCAAGTACAGGTCACCCAGACTCCTTCGCAGAATGGCTTTCCCAGGATCCAGTCGAACCGCCAGCGCGTAGTAATCGAGGGATTCCGTCAGGCGCCCGGCATAGAAGTAGGCGGTGCCGACGTTGGAGGCGAGCTCGGCGTCGCTCACGGGTGTCGGAAGCCGCCGATACTCGGCCACCGCCTGCTCGACCTTCCCTTCAAAAATGCTCAGCGCGGCCAGTTGCTCGTAACCCCGATTCTTCTCGGGCACGAGCCGGACGACCTGCTCGAAGGCCGCGCGCGCGCCGAGGTAGTCCCCGCGCTGGATGAGCAGCGCGCCCAGCTTGTTCCAGTGGCGCCACGAGTCGGGTCGCAGCGCGATCGCGCGCCGATCGCTCTGCTCCGCCTCGCTCAGCTGACCCGCGTCGCGATAGGTTGCCGCCAACTCCACGTGGGCCTGGTCCCAATTCGGATTGGTCTTGATCACGCGATTCAGCTCCGCGATCGCCTCCGGGTATTTTCCCGTGACGCGAAGAATCTGGGCGCGCGCGAGCAGCGCGTCGAGCAGTTGCGGTGCCAGCTCCACCGCGCGATCGGCCGCGAGCTCGGCGCTGCGCAGCGCCTCGGGGCGCTTGTCCCGCGCATAGAGCCGGGCGAGCGCCCGGCTGCGTCCTGACCACGCGGCCGCGAATTCGGGATCGGCCACGATCGCCTGTCCAAACAGATCGGCCGCGCGGTCGACCGCGAGCGGATCGTCGGCGTCATCAAGCTGGCGCACGGCACGCAGGTAGAGGTTGTAGGCGCTGAGCGAGCGCGTGGCGTCCCGCGAGCGCTTGTCGCCTCGAGCGACCCGTGCCGAAAGAAACGAGGCGATGTGCTCGACGATGTCGCGCTTGATCTGAGGGACCTCCTGGACGGAGGCGTCGTAGTCTGCCGACCACATCATGCGACCCGTCGGTGCCTGCACGAGCTCGACGCGCAGCCGCGGCCCGCTGTCTTCGCGCCGCACCGTGCCGGTCAGGAACGTATGGACGCCCAACTCGTGCGCCAGCACCTTGAGGGACCGGTTGCTCGTGCCCACTCCCGCGACGGCTGGGCTCACCACGTTGAGATTCGAGTACTGGACCAGGTCCCCCGCGATTTCCTCCGGCAGACCCGTACCCAGGTCATCCAGCGCGTGATCGCCGCTCCGATTCTCGAAGGACAGCACGGCAAGGCTGCGCGCGCCGGGCGTCAGGCCGGCGAGCGAATTCCACCACACCACTCCTGTGAGCACGATGAAGCATGCAACCCCGGCTGCGATGCGGGCGGGACGGACCTTGACCGGTCCGCCCGGGCGCGCCGCCGATGAGCGGCCTGCTTCGAGTCGGCGAAGATCAGTCAAAACCTCGTGCGCCGATTGGTATCGGTCGCCGGGCTGTTTGGCGAGAAGCTTGCTGACGATGCGCTGGAGCTCATCGGGAACGCCGTGGGCGAAGCGCGCCAGCGGCGGAGGTTCGTCGTGCGCGATCGAGTTGAAGACATCCAGTCGGCTCGCACCATGGAACGGCGGCCGTCCGGTGACGATCTCGTAGAGCAGAATCCCGAACGAGAACAGGTCGCTGCGAGCGTCCAGGGCTCGCCCGCGTGCCTGCTCGGGGGACATGTAATCGGGCGTGCCGAGGATGCGACCCCCGCTGGTCCCCATGGACGACGTGTCGGCGTCACCCGCGACCGGCTCACTCGCTCGCACGCGTGCGAGCCCGAAGTCGAGAATCTTCTCCTGGCCGGAGGGAGTCACTCGGACGTTCGCAGGTTTGAGATCGCGATGGATGACGCCCGAGCCGTGTGCTGCCTCGAGTCCCGAGGCGATCTGAATGCCGAAATCGAGCACGCGGTCGATCGACAACGGCTCGCCTGCCGACAGTTGGAACAGATCCTGTCCCGGCACGTACTCCATGGCGAGGTACGACACGGGCTGCGCACGAACACCGTTGGTGTCGTCTTGTAAGAGGTCGGGCGGGTCGAGCACCGCCTCGCCGATCTCGAAGCAGGTAGCGATCGCGGGATGGTTGAGCGAAGCCTCGACGCGCGCTTCGCGCAGCAAGCGTTCGCGGAATTCAGGATCCGTCGCGTATTTGCTCGCGATGACCTTCAAGGCAACGATGCGACGCAACCGCGTGTCGCGGGCCTTGAACACAATCCCCATCCCGCCCTCGCCAGCCTTCTCGAGGAGCTCGTATTCTCCGAGGCGGCCCAGGAGCATCGCGGAATCTCCAACCGCTCACGTGGCTCAGCGTGCTCGAATCACGTCGGGGGCAACGGCCCGTGGATACGATGAGCGATCGATGGAGCGGGTTAGCGCCCAACGAGCGTAGACCCCTCGCCGGCCTGCGGCCAAGGTCTATTCTCCTGCGCTCCGGGCCCGAGCCCCGTGCAGCGCCCTTCTCCGGCCTCGGCTCCCCGGCCAAGCCCAAGGCCTCAGAAGGGCTGATGCCGGTAGCTTCACATCCGCGTTTGCACAGGCTTCAGGAAAGCGTGCCTCCGTGGCGGCTGCCGGCCGGCGTCCCGCCGCTCCCCTCCGGGGGTACACACCGCGCGCATCCTGGCGGTAGCTACCCCTCCAGCTTGTAGATCTCGCGCCGTCCGTACTCCACCAGATCATGGTAGCCCTTCATGATGATCTCGAACTCCTTCATGGCCTCGGCGTTCTGGTTCGGCCCCTGCCCCGACATCATGTCCTCGAACGCCTTGAGGCTCGCGACCTCCATCTCGGACACGACGGTCCAGTAACGCTCGGCGCACAGGTCGGTCATGATCTTCATCTTCGGCTGGCCCATTTTTTCGCTGAGCTTCGACATCGCGAGAAACTTGTCCGCCAGCGCGCGGACCTTGCCGGGCTTGCAATACATGATGTCGCGGATGAGCAGCACCGTAGCCTCCTTGGGGTCACAACCTCACACCACCGCGACCTTCACACAGTGGACCGGCGGCAGCGAGTCGAACACGCACTCGAAGTCCTCGCCGCCGTCGCGGCCGATCCAGAGCTGGCCGGTCGTGGTGCCAAAATAGAGCGCGGGCGTCTTGCACTCGTCGACGTCCATGGCGTCTCGCTGCACGGTGAAGAAGCTCTGCTTCTTCGGTAGTCCCTTGGCGAGCCGCTTCCACGAGTCGCCGCCGTTCTCGCTGCGCCACACGGCCGGCGCGCCGCCGGGACAGGTGCGGGTCATGGGTTCGAGCGGCAGCACGTACACCGTGTCGGCATCGTGCGGGTGCACCACGATCGGGAACCCGAAGTCCGAGGGCAGCCCCGCGGCGATCGAGCGCCAGCTGTGGCCGTGATCGTCGCTCCGCAGTACGCCGATGCCTGGGCGTGGCCCGCCCGGCCCGGTCCAGTCGGACCAGCCGCCATGGTTCTGCATGTAGAGCCGCCCCGGCGCATCCTTGTGCGTGGCGATCTTATGCACGCACTGGCCGAACTCAGGGTAGGGATCGGGCGCGAATCCGGCGCCGACGCCCTTGTTGGCGGCCTGGAATGTCTCGCCGCCATCCTCGCTCAGGTAGTGGCCGCCCGTGGAGATGCCCAGGTGCACGCGATTCCCCTCGCGCACGATGGTATGCATGCACAGCCCGCCATTGCCGGGGTGCCACTTGCGCGCGTGCTCGTGGTTGCTGATGCCGTTCACCATCTCCCACGAATCGCCGCTATCCCGGCTGCGAAACAAAGACGCCGGCTCCACGCCGCAGAACAGTTCCTGCTTGGTGGCGCCCGGTTCGATCGACCAGATGTTGGCGACCGCGCGGCCGTCGTCCTTCGGGAACGCGGGCGCTGACTTGGTCTCCTTGAACGACTTGCCCAGGTCATTCGAGCGCAGGACCTTCATGCCGAAGAACGGATTGCAGCTCGACGCGAACACCCGCGGCGTGCCGCGCGTGTCGATGAGCGCGGAATAAACACTGACGCCCGGGCCGAACGGCCCGCGCAGCTCGAAGCGCTTTCGGCTCTTCGCCGACTCCGCCACGAACACACCCTTCTTGGTGCCAATGGCGAGGACCACACGATCTGCCATGATCAGCCTCCCGAGACTGCGGTCAAGATGGTGACGTCGTCACCCGTGGACAGCGTCGTGTCCAGACCCGCCCCATCGCGGATGCTGGACGTGTTCACAAAAATATTCAGGTGCCGGCGCACCGCACCAGTCTCGTCGCAGATATTGGGATACAGCCGCGGGTACTCGCGCTCAAGCGATCCGAGCAACGTGCGCACGTCCGGCGCCGACATCGAGAATTGCGACGCGCCCTGACAGTAATCGCGCAGCGCCGTGGGGATGCGAACGGAGATGGTCGCTGCCTGGATCATCGCGGCTGGTCCTCTCGTGCGTGTGCGCGCGCCCGCCCGAGCCACGCATTGCGTTCCTCGAGGCTCAGGAGTTGCCGAGGATCGCGCCGCAGCCTGGGGACGGAAGCAGGGCCTAAGCAGCAGCCAGTTTAGCAAGTTTCATGGGGCGGCCGCCGCCAGGGAATCTGCCCATGCCGCCGCGCCGGTGCGGTCATTCGCGGCGCTGGGGGCGTCAGAACTGACGCGCCCGCAATGCCCATGGCCCCAGCGCGTTCCGGCTACAGGCGCCCGCCCGCTCAAGCCCCGCTCAAGTCGCCTCGTGGATGCTCCACACGTTCGCGACGGCGCCCGTGCCGCCTCGAGATGCGGTGCCGAGAATATCCACGGACTCGCATCCCGGGATCGCGCCGTCCGTCGCGCGCAATCGCCAGCTGCGAGTGTCGCCGTCGCGACACGCCGGCATGCGCGGCCGTCGGTCGACTTCGTTCATGGGGGGTTCCGATCATGCGTGATACCAGCAGTCCTTCACCCGCGCTGCACGGCATCGAGTGGATGCTGAGCCTCGTGCTGTTCCTCTGCCTCGCCTCGACCGCGCTCGCGTACGAGGATCGCGACGGCAATCGGGTCGACGATCGGATCGACGCCGTGCACACGCTCGGCTGGAACGCCGCGTTCGTCAACGGCGATCCGAGCCAGCGCATGCGCATCGGCGTCGAGAATCCCGCGGCCGTCGTGTTCGCCATCTACGTGGGCTACGACCACCCGCCGACCGCGCAGGATCAGCTCGCGCTCTCGGCGACCGGCGTCGCCATGGTGTGGCCGTTCGTCAACATCTCCTACATCGAGTCGCGGGCAACCTATGCGCAGATCGGGCTGATCCGGGTGCTGCCCGGCGTGACGGCCGTGGAGGCGGTGCCCGTGGACTACGCGCTCAACCATTACGGCTCGCGTGTCGTGCGCTCGCGCGACTCGCGCGGGCTCTCGGCCGCCGAGAATTTCGTGCTGTTCCCCAGCGTGCGGAGCGATCTCGGCTTCGACGGCACCGGCGTCGTGGTCGCGATTCTCGATACCGGCGTCAATGACGACGTGGATCAATTCAACGCCGGCTACCCCGGGCACGAAGGCCTGCGCGGCAAGTTCCTTGGCGGCGGTGAGTTCTGGTGCGGGCAGGCCGCGTGTGCCACGCCCGTCACCGGCAGCTCGAACCCCCAGGACCACGGCGCGAAAGCGTCCAGTTACCACGCCACACACGTCGCGGGCACTGTCATGGGCACGGGCGGACCGGGTGGCTTTTTCGCCGGGGTGGCACCGGGTGCACGGCTCGTGGACTGCAAGGTGCTCTCGGATGCCGGTGCGAGCGTGGGCGGCAGCAATCGCGGCCTCGATTGGGTGATCTCCAACAAGAACCGGCTCTGGGAGGGTCTCTCGCCCGGGAGCATCTGGACCGGTATCGACGTGGTCAGCATGTCGCTGGGCTCCACCGAGTGTGCTGGTGGGAGCGGCACCAGCACCGGCACCGGCTCCACGCTCGTCAACACCGCTGTGGATGCGGGTCTGGTCGTGTGCATCGCCACTGGCAACGACGGGTCCACCAACTGCATCTCCTCGCCCGCGGCCGCCGACAAGTCGATCGCGGTTGGCGCCTCGTCGCACAATCGCACGCTCGACCGCAGCGACGACAAGGTGACCAGCTTCTCCAACGAGGGTCCGCGCACCGACGACGGTGACGCCGATCACTTCGACGAGATGAAGCCCAGCATCGTGGCGCCCGGCGCCGGCATCATCTCGGCGTTCGGCGACCCCACGACGGACGGCAGCGAGTACCAGCAGCTCTCGGGCACGAGCATGGCGACGCCGCACGCGTCCGGCTGCGCGGCACTTGTGCTGCAGGCCAACCCCAGCCTCACGCCGCTTCAGGTCCGCAGCATTCTGCAGAACACGGCGGAGCATAACGTCCCCACCGAGAAGGCCACGGGCGACCGCGGTCAGGATCCGTTCCATCTGGATGCCAACTACGACCCGAGCTGCGGCTGGGGCCTGGTGGACGTGTACGCCGCGTGCAAGGAGGCGCTCAACAGCACGTCCGGTGTGCAGGTGGTCCAGATCCGCGCCATCGCCGACCCCGGTCAGGGCCGCATCGATGTGCGCTGGATCACGCAGCGCGAGTATCCATTCCTCGGCTTCAACGTCTATCGCGCACCGGACGTGAACGGATCACCCGGCAGCTTCACGCAGCTCAACTCGGCGCTCGTCGCCTCCACCGGACACCCGAACATCGAGGGCGTGAGCAATCGCACGCCCTACCTCTACGCCGACAATGGCCCCGGGCTCACGCTGGGCCAGGCCTACTGGTATCGCGTCGACTGGATGGATCTGGGCAGCGTCGCGCACGCCGAGCCGCCGGCGCAGGTCGCCTACGGTTCGCTCGCGCGCGTGGCCACGGTGTTCTACCAGATCGTGCACAACGCCGTGGACAACGACCTGTCGGTGCGCATCGGAGCGGACCTCGACTACTCGATCGGCAGCCTGGGCGGCGCGAGCGCCGAGATCCTGGGACCGGGCGAGAAGGCGCAGGACAGTGTGCGGGTGATCCTGCCCTCGACCGTCCCCGCCAACACCGGCACCTCGACCACGGGCACGCTCGAACACTTCTGGTCCGTGGGCGTGCGACAGGGTGACCGGCTGGCAGGCTGGTTGCCGCCGGATCCGGGCAGCGCCTGGTTCCTGAGCGTCACGGACGGCGGGTTCGTGAACCGCACCGGTCGCATCACCTCGTTCTCGATGTTCGTCAACGACACACCCGGAAGCGCCAGCGGCACCACGTTCGTGACCAACCACACGCCCATGCCGGCCCCGCTCGTCGAAGGCGGAGTCACGCCCACGACGCTGTGGATCCCGGAGAAGGCCACCACTGGAGTGGACGCGGCTCGCTTCAGCGCCGAACTTGAGTCCGACGGAGTGCGGCTGCACGTGAGCCTGGTGCAGCCCAGCCCGAACGCGACCGCGATCGTCTACCGCTCCACCTCGGAAGACTTCGACAGCCGGTTGCCGATCGGCGGCGGTCCGTTGGCTTTCGACGGCGCGTCGCTCACGTTCGTCGACCGCGATGCGGCCCCCGCGACCACGTACTGGTACTGGGTGCAGGTGCACACCGCGAACGGTGCCACGTTCATGAATGGGCCTGTCAGCGTGACGACCGGAGTCTCCACGGCCATCACCCAGGCCCGCGCCGGCCGGCCCAATCCGTTCATGCGTTCGACCGACCTCGAGTTCACGGTGGGTGCCGACGCCGCGGGCGGAGGCCGCGCGCGCGTGTCGCTGATCGTGCGTGACGTGCAGGGCCGCGTCGTGCGACAGCTGCTCGAGGGCCCGATGCCCGTGGGCGTGTACCACGTCGCCTGGGACGCCACGGATCGTTCGGGCCGCCGCGTGAGCCCGGGCGCCTACTACCTGAGTCTGGATGCGGGCGCCGTGAATCGGACCACAAAGCTCACCGTGCTCGAGTAGCTATCCCCCGACCCCGGTCGACGGGCGGCGCCACGCGTGCTGCGTGACGCCGCCTGCGCCGGGGACGATGGCCGTCACTGCATCATCGTGTGTTGCATCCCCACCGCCTGCCAGCGGTGATCGCGCCGGACGAAGATGCGCGTGTACCTGAGCTTCCCGCCGAACGGCATGCCGCGATAGAGCCCGGTGTTGTCCGCCACGCCGCGGAGCACCGCCACGTCGCCGTACATCTGCACCCTGAGGCTGTCATACTTGATCGACGTGAGCTTCAAGTCCCCGCTCGCGATGTCGCGGATGTTGTCGGCTTGGTAGCGGAGCTGCCCGAAGCGCGAGATCTCCACGAACTCGTCGGCAACCATGCTCGAGAGCGCCGTCGTGTCCGCGAGCCTGAGTCGCCGCCCGACCGCTGGAATTCGTGACATGTCGTGCCCCCCGGTTGAACGTTCGTCTCCTGCGGCGGCACCAGCCCCCTACCCCGCCACCACCTCCACGCTCACCGGCCCCGGTGCCACGTGGTCGCGTGACGTCTCCTGCACGCGCAGCACCACCAGCGTGCGGTCGTCCTGCGCCTCGAGCCGGCCGAGGTGGCGCTCGATCTCCTTCAAGATGCTCGCCGAGATGGCCTCGGGATTGAGCGCCGGCGGCAGGCCGGCCACGAACTCGACCAGGCGCTCCTCGCCATACAGCTCGCCGTCCACGTTGGTCGCCTCACTGATGCCGTCGGTGTAGAACACGAGCAGGTCGCCGGCGTGCAGATCGAGCCACGCCTCCTCCATGGCCACGTCCTCCATGATGCCGAGGATCGACCCGCCGCACTTCAACCACTCGCGCTCGCCATTGCGCCG